>DASSFK010000276.1:0-5141 GCA_035694565.1 Sphingomicrobium sp. | reverse complement strand
GAGCACCGCGCTGCGCCATCCGGAAGGCGATGTCGCCGGTGCCCCCCGCCATGTCGAGGATCTGCTCGCCGGAGCGTGGCTTCACCCGGGCAACGAACCGATCCTTCCACAGTCGATGGAGTCCACCAGACATCAAGTCGTTCATCACGTCGTAACGACGCGCGACGGAGCTGAAGACTTCGCCGACGCGGCGGGTCTTCTCCTCCGGACTGACAAGCTCTTCGCCGAAATTGACCTTCTCTGGCATGGGGCGCGGCTCTAGCGGGGTTGCCGACAGTCCGCCATATCGCGGCGATGCCAGAGCTTCCCGAAGTTGAAACGACCGTGCGCGGACTTGCCCGAGTGCTCGAGGGCAAGCGGATCAGGAGGGTCGAAGCGAGGCGGGCGGACCTGCGGAGGGCATTTCCCAAAGACCTCGGTCAGCGGCTGACCGGCGCTAAGGTCACCGGTCTCGGCCGCCGGGCGAAGTACGGCCTCATCCACACGGACCGGGACGACACCATCATCTTTCATCTCGGCATGTCCGGGAGCTGGCGGATCAACCACTCGAAGCTGGAGAAGCACGACCATCTTCTGCTCGAGACGGACGAGGGGACCCGGCTCGCCCTCAACGATCCAAGGCGATTCGGTTCGGTCGATCTCGTTCCGACCCGGGAACTGGATAAGTGGCCGGCGCTCGCTGCGCTCGGTCCGGAACCCTATGATCTCGACGCGCGCGAGCTGAAGCGTCGCCTCGCCGGACGAAGCGCCGCGATCAAGCTCCTCTTGCTCGACCAGGGTATCGCGGCGGGCCTCGGCAACATCTACGTCTGCGAAGCGCTGTACCGCGCGGGCATCCATCCAGCGCGAGCCGGCGGGTCGGTTTCGCTGTTGCGGCTCGAAAGACTGGTCGCGGCTATCAAGGAGGTTATTGAGGAAGCGATCGAGGCGGGCGGATCGACGCTCCGGGACTTCGCAAGTCCGGACGGCGAGCTCGGCTATTTCTCGAAGTCGTTCGACGTGTACGACCGCGAAGGTCAGCCGTGCGGGTGTGGCGGGACGGTCAAGCGTTTAGTCCAGGGTGGGCGTTCGACATTCTACTGTCCGGCCTGTCAGCGCTGAGGTTGACGATTCGGGCCTCTCCCGCTAGGGGACCGGTCGCGTCGGCGCGGCCTCTTGGCTACGCGCCGCTTTTTCATTGAGCCACAGGGTTTTAGAGGAACATTCATGGCGAACACGCCGCAAGCCAAGAAGCGCATCCGCCGCAATCAGCGCCGCGAAGCCATCAATCACAGCCGCGTCAGCCGCATCCGGACCTTCGTGAAGGCCGTCGAGTCGGCTCTGGCCGCTGGCAAGAAGGATGAGGCTGCAGACGCTCTTCGCCAGGCTCAGCCGGAGATGGCGCGCGGCGTCGCTCGCGGTGTCCTTCACAGGAATACGGCAGCGCGGAAATTCTCGCGGCTCGCGAAGCGGGTCGCTGCCCTAGGGTAATTCCCGATCGTCAGTACCGGTTCGAAACGGGCCGTCGGCGATGCCGGCGGCCCTTTTGTTTTGCTCCCGTAAAAAAAATGCAGCAATTCCCGCGATTCGCGCGTTCATTAACTTATTGGTAACCGTAGAAATGGCTGTTTTCTGGGCTTTTCATGCAAAAGTCCCGGGTTTCCGGTGTCAAGGCTGATTATTTCATTCCTGTGAAAAATCGCGCTTGAATCAGCGGCTATAGGCTCTCAAAACGGCCTTTCCGGTCGCGACTCTGCGCCGGGGGGCTAGAGAGAAAAGTGGTCGCAGGCGCCCGACTCGTGTCGGTCGCGACGGACCCTTTTTGTCTCTGCATTTGGGGAATAGAGGAGGCGCGAACCAGTGCATGGTCAACGTTCGGAATCGTGCCAAGAGCGGATCGATGGGCAAGTTGCCGCACCGCTCGAAGCTGCTTGGGAATCGATCCGGACGGGACTTCGCCGTGACCTTGGCGCACGAACGTTTGACGGCTGGCTAAAGCCGGCCGCTCTCGGCGACTTCGATCCCGACAGCGGCTCCCTCGACGTCGTGATGCCAAGCCAGTTCATGGCCGACTGGGTGCGTTCGCACTTCGGCGACCGGCTCGCGCTGGCTTGGAAAACGACTCTTCCGCTCGTTCGCGAGGTCCGAATCATTGCCGGCACGGACGGTCCGCGTCCGACGCCGCTGCTGATTCTCGAGGATGAGCCGGAACCGGCCGCGCGTGTGCGTGATCCTTCCGTTCCCAATTTCGATCCGCGCTACCGGTTCGAGACGTTCGTCATTGGTAAGGCGAACGAGGTCGCCGCTACGGCTGCGAGGACCCTGGCGACTGCCAAGTCGGTCAGCTTCAATCCGCTCTTCATCCATGGCGGAACAGGCCGCGGCAAAACGCACCTGCTTCACGCGATCGGCCATGCCTTCCTCGGGCAGAACCGCTCGGCGCGCGTCGTGTCGATGTCGGCTGAAAAGTTCATGGTCGAGTTCATTCGTGCGCTGAAGGAAAACGACACGATCGGTTTCAAGCAGCGGCTTCGGAACGCCGACCTTTTGCTGATCGACGACGTCCAGTTCATCGCCGGCAAGGATTCGACGCAGGAAGAATTCTTCCACACGATGAATGAGATCATCACTGCGGGACGGCGGCTGGTGATCACTTCCGATCGCGCTCCGCAGGATCTCGACGGAATCGCGCCGCGAATCCTTTCCCGCCTGTCCTGGGGCCTTGTCGCTGACATCAACGCGGCCGACTTCGAACTGCGCTTCAACATTATCGAGACAAAACTGGCAGCGCTTCCCGCAGTCGACATGCCCCGCAATGTCGTCGAGTTCCTCGCACGTCGAGTGACCTCGAGCATTCGCGAGCTCGAGGGCGCGCTCAACCGCATCGCCGCCTATGCGATGATGACGGGCCGCACGATCGACATCGCGTTCGTCGAAGAGGTTCTCGCCAACGTTCTTCGTGCCAACCAGCGGCGCATAACGATCGATGAGATCCAAGCGCAGGTCGCCGAGCATTATCGAATCCGCAAGGCGGAGATGACGTCGGCCCGGCGCGCGCGGGAGGTCGCCCGTCCGCGTCAGGTCGCGATGTATCTTTCCAAGCAGCTGACGCCGAAGTCGCTTCCCGACATCGGACGTCGCTTCGGTGGCCGCGACCATACAACCGTGATCCACGCCGTTCGGCAGATCGAGAAATTGCGCGCGAGCGATGCAGAGCTCGATGCGGACATTCGACTGCTGACGAGGCAGTTGGAGGGCTAAGCCGGGGAGGAGGGCGGTCGCCCCAACGGCCGAAGAAGAGGCCCGGCAGGAGCAATCCCGCCGGGCCTTTTCGCTTCTGAAGCGTCAGCGCGGCAGGCCGACGGCCCGATAGGCTTCCTTGAGGACCGGCGCTCCCAGTTCCGCGGCCCGGGCCGAACCGTCGGCGAGGTGCCGGTCGAGCTCGGCCGGATCGTTGCGCAGTTCCTCGAGCCGGGAGCGAAGCGGGTGGAGCAAGCTGACGAGCGCGTCCGCAAGCGCCGGTTTGAACGCGCCGAAGCCTTGTCCCGCAAAGCGCGCCAGGACCTGCTCGACCGTTTCGCCGGTCACCGCGCCATAGATTCCGACGAGGTTCTTCGCTTCCGCCCGGCCTTCGAGGGCGGCCGGGTCTTCGGGTAGCGGTTCCGGGTCGGTCTTGGCCTTGCGGACCTTCTGCGAGATCACGTCATCGCTGTCGGTCAGGTTGATCCGGCTCATGTCGGACGGATCGGATTTCGACATCTTCGACGTGCCGTCGCGAAGGCTCATCACGCGCGCTGCGGTTCCGCCGCCGACGAACGGCTCGGGCGGAACGAACAGCTCGACGTCGTAATCGGTATTGAACTTGATCGCGATGTCGCGGGCGAGCTCGATGTGTTGCTTCTGGTCTTCGCCGACCGGAACGTGCGTGGCGCGATAAAGCAGCACGTCCGCCGCCTGGAGAACAGGATAGGTGTAGAGCCCGACGCTTGCGCCTTCACGTGACTTGCCGGTCTTGTCCTTGAACTGCGTCATCCGGTTCAGCCAGCCGACTCGAGCCGTGCACTGGAGGATCCAGGCAAGCTCCGGATGGGCGGCGATCGCGCTCTGCTGGAACAGGATCGATTTTGCCGGATCGATGCCGCTGGCGATCAGCGCGGCCGCCATCTCTCGGATATTCGAGCGAAGCCCTTCCGGATCGACGTCAATCGTCAGGGCGTGAAGATCGGCGAGAAAGAAGAGGCACTCTGCCTCGTCCTGCATCCGGACCCATCGAAGGATCGCTCCCAGCAGATTTCCGAGGTGAAGGCCTCCGGTCGGCTGGATGCCGGAAACGACGCGCATGCGGTTCGGCTCAGCCGACATCGGTATACGGCCTCCTGCGCCGGAACAGGGACTTCAGCTCTTCGCGGTCGGTACCGCCGAGGATCCACACTGCCGGGAAATAAACCGCCATCCCACCACCGACGAGCGCAACGACGCCGGCCATCCGCTCCGCCACGGAACCGTCGAACCAGCCGCCGAGCACCATCCGGATGCCGTACAGTGCCGCCACCATCAGAACGCCGGCCACCAGTTGGCGGATAACGCGGCTCGCGAGCCAGCGCTCGATTCTGAAATGACCGCGCCGGTGGAGGATGACGTAGAGCATCAGACAGTTGAGCCAGGACGTGATTGCAATCGCCGACGCGAGGCCAGCGATCCCGAACGGCGGAATGAGGACGAAATTGAGCACCACCGTCGCGATCAGCACGAAGGCCGCGATCTTTACCGGCGTCGCCGTGTCCTGCCGTGCGTAGAAGCCAGGCGTCAGCACCTTCACCAAAACGTAAGCCGGAAGGCCGAGGACCACGATCGACAGGGTGAGAGCGGTCAGGCGCGCATCCTCGGCGGTGAACTTGCCGCCCTGAAAGAGGGCCGAGACCAGCGGCAGGGCGCTTACTGCCAGAGCAAGCGCAGCAGGAAGGCAAAGCAACATCGCAAGCTCGGCAGCTTGTCCCTGAACCCGTGCCGCCTTCTCCGGTTCGTTGGCGCCGACGTGCTTGCTTACCTGAGGCAGGATCGCGGTGCCGAGCGCCGCACCGATCACTCCAAGCGGAAGCTGGTTGAGGCGATCGGCATAATTGAAATAGCTCATCGCACCGGTGCCGATGCGCGTCAGGAAG
>DASSFK010000275.1:0-4099 GCA_035694565.1 Sphingomicrobium sp. | reverse complement strand
GGTCGCCTTCCCGATCCGGAACCGACTCCAGGGTTGCTTCCATGCAGTTGAACAGCTCCTCGCCAATTTCACTTGAGAAATCGACCAGGTCGTTGAGGTTCGCATAGCCGCCGTACATCCCGTCGTTGAGCTTCAGGGCCTTGAGAATATTGTCCCGGGCTTCGTCGAGCCTGCCGACCGACTTCAGGGCGACGCCGTAGAAGTTGAGCGCTTCCGGACTGTCCGGCCGTGCCTTCAAGGCTCGCTCCAGAGCGTCGATCGCCTCGTCATAACGGTCGGTCTCGTGAAGGATCTGGCCGAGCAGGATCAACGCGTCCGGATTCTCTGGCTCCTCGTCAAGCGCGAGCCGGGCGGCCTGTTCGGCAAGCCGCAGATTGGTTCGGCGGAACTGCACTCGCGCCGTGATCAGCAGGGTGGAGACGGTCTTCGGAGCGAGCTTCAGAGCGTCGCCGAGCACTCGGAGAGCCTCGACGTCCTTGCCCTGCTCCTGCAGCAGAAGGGCGAGATTGTTGTGCGCTTCGACGTAGCGCGGATTCTGCTGGATGGCCTTTCGAAGGGCATGTTCCGCCTCGATCGGCCTCTTGTCCTGCTGGAGCAGGGTTCCAAGATTGTTGTACGCCTCCGGGTAGTGCTCGCGATTGGTCAAGGCGTCCTGATAGGCGAGGACCGCCCCTTCGAGGTCGCCCGTCATCCGAAGCGCGTTCCCGAGATTGTTGGAGGCCTCGGACATTTGGGGAAAGGCCTCGAGCGCACGGCGGTAATGATCTTCCGCTGCGCTGAAATTGCCCTGCTCAAACTGGATGATCCCGAGGCTGTTGAGCGCCTGCGGATTGCCTGGATCGAGCCTGACCGCCTCCCGAAGCGCGGCCTCGGCTTCCTCATTCCGCTTGGCCTGGCGAAGGATCTCCCCCAGGTTGGAATGGTAGCTCGAGGCGTGCGGATTGATCCTGATGGCGCGCTTGATCGACTGGATCGCCTCCTCGGCCCCGCCCGAGGCCGCAAGGGCCGCGCCGAGGATATTGTGGGCATCGGCATTCCCCGGCCGGGCGGCGATGACCTGCCGGCACACGCGCGAAGCGGGCTCAAACTGGCCCCGGCCGTACAATCGGCCGGCCATTTCGACGGCTTTCGCCGGAGTGACATCCACCTGGCCCGCCAGGGCCTTGCCGATCACCTCGTCGATCGATCCGGAGCGATCCGCCCGCTGCGGCGGTGCTCCGTTCCCGGACGCCTTGCCAATCGCCGTGCGGGCCCTGGCCGGATCCGCGATCCGTTGCGAGGCGGAACCACCCGGCGATCGGTCGCGCTTGCCGGCTTTACGCCGGTCATGGGCCGCCGGCCTGCCGTTCGAGGTGCGCAGGGTTTCCCGCATCAGGATTGCCGGACCCCGGAAAGCCGTGCTCCATGAAAGCCGCCACCGAGTTTGCCCGCCCTCCTTCGAATCCCGGTTTGTCCGCGAGTTGTACCGGAGCCACCGGCCGCCATCCGAATCGACACTTCGCCGCCCCTATCGACCGCCGAGCGGAACGACGATCCTGACGGAGCCGCTGTGGCTCGTGACCCGGCCATTGAACTCGCCCTCATAGCCGATCCTGAGGTCGGCCCGGCCAAGCCTCCCGCCGATGCTGACCCCGCCGAGGAATGTTCCGCGCTTCTCGGAGGCTGACACCACGTTGAACGCGCAGGCGGCGGTTGGGCACAGGAAGGATTCGGTGATCGTCTCGCGCTCGTTTCCGAACCGGTAGCGGTAACCAAGGTTAACCTCCGGAACCACGGCGCCGAACTGCCCCGCCCATTTGACCCCGCCGGTCATGAAAGCGTGGCTCGCCTTCTCGCCGCTGACCCGAAGCTCGGCGCCGCTGGCCCCCCGCTCGACGAAGCCAGACAGGCTGACATGGGCGAAATCGAGGTCGAGATAGGGCGTGAGAATCGAATTCGGGCTGATCGGGAACCGTGCTCCGCCATGCAGGCCAAGGGTCCATATCTTGGCGTCGGGGCTGCCGGTCGGAGCTGCCACGAAATCCGCATCGGGAGCGAGGCCCGCAAAGTCGATTTGCCGCCTGGATTTGCCGTTGAGTGAATTGTACGACGCCATGCCTTCGACGAAGAACGAGCCTGGATCGTAGACTCCGTAGGCGCCGATGGTCCAGCCGTTGCCCTCGACCTTGTCGCCGAACCGGCGATCGCGCAAATGGTCGCTGAGATAGCCAGCATCGATGCCCACGAGCGTCGAATCGCCGACCCTTGCGTCGACTCCGACGAGGCCCACAAAGCGCTTCGACCGTGTCGGCCCGGCCTCGATGTCGCCGTCAACCTTGCGCGTCTGGTGGTCGAGCTGGCCCCAGACGTGGATCGGGTCCTTGCGGCACTCGAACAACGAGTGAACCAGAGCCGGAACGTCGCAGTCGGTGGCGCGGTCGACCAGGTCGTTTCGGTGCACTCCGAAGCTCGCGAGCGAGTTGAGATAATTGGCGTAGACCGAGCCGGAAAGCATGTGGAGTGCGGTCTGGAAATTGTCGGCGTCGGTGAACAGGAACAGGTCGGAGAAAAGGTCCGCTAGGCCACCGGTCAAATCGGCGGCGAACGCGCCCTCGAGGGCGCCCGCCACCGAAGATCCGTTCTCGGTCAGCCCGGGGACGGTGTTGAACGGCTCACGGCTCAGTGCCAGGTCGAGATTGCCCTGGTCGTCGTAGGTGCACCCCAGGCTCAACAGCAGCGGATCTTGCGAAACCCCATTGATGACGCACTGGTCGAACGTCCCGTTGAGGGTCTGGGCGTCAATCACATTCTGGAAGACGCTGTCGTCGAAAAGCCCGTTCGGCGACGTCAACGTCGCGACCAAAGTTCCGTCGAGATTCGCGGTGTCGGCGATCAGCTGTGGATAGGTCGCTGCCGGAGCGGTTCCGCCAGCCGCTGCAGGCAGCGCAAGGTTGAGGGTCCCATCGGGCGCCACGTTCAACGTGTCGACGAACACGGTGGACGGCCCGTTCGCGCCATTGCTCGCGAGTTGCGGATTGCCGCTGATGTTCAGAGTCCCGACGCCGCATCCGTTCTGGACCGGATCGTCCGGAACCACGCCGCCCTCCGGCATGCAGGCGGGGTTGACGATCCCGTCGAACGTGCCGCCCGACATATTGACGACGTCATCATCGCTCTGGAGCGCGACATTGCCCGAGACATTGCCTCCAAGCAGGTTGACGACCGAGCCTCCCGCCGGTGCCGCCGAGACATCGATTGCGGTGCCGCGCTGGAAGGTGAGCCCGCCATCGGTCGAGACCCGAACGATGAGATCTCCTGAGTTGTTGATGGTGAGGCCATTGGCCGCGGCCTGGAGTCTGGCCGCCCCTTCTGGAGGAACGGGTGCCGTCGCTCCAATGCCCGTCGCATTCGCCGTGCCGCCGCTCGAAACGACCGCGTCGACATTGAGGGCGCCTGAGTTGGTGATCGTCAGATCGGTGGTTCCGGCCGTGATCCCGATCCCGGTCGCGGTGGCGCTGGTGAGCGTTCCGGCCGCGCTCGCGCGGACATTTAGCGTTCCGGAATTGATTACATTGCCTGCGACTCCGCTGGCCGAGGCCGCGATTCCCAGGGCCGCAGCACCCGCCGTGTTCGCAGCGGTCGCGACAGCGGAGACCGTCATCGTTCCTTCATTGAGGACGTCGAGCCCAAGCGATCCAAGGGGCGCCTGGCCGGCATCATAGCCGCGCGCTGTAGCGAGCGCTGCTCCGGCCGGTGCGGTTGGATTGGCAACCGCTTTAACGCTGAACTTGCCGCTATTGGCGAACGCCGGGGTCGCGAGTGCGGCGGCGGCCATGCCCGAGATGCTTGCCGAGCTGGTTGGCGTGCTGGTTGGCGCGCTTGTTCCGGCGCTCTGCCGGATGCCGATGGCGGACGCCACCGCATTCGCGCTGGTGGCGGCGTTGGCGTTGGCCGACGCCAACACCGAGAAGTTGCCGGCGGCCTGGTTGACGAACGAGGCCGTGGCGGCCTGCTGGCTGACGCCGTTGGCGATGCCAAGGGCGCTCGCCGTTCCGGCTCCGGTCGCATCGGCGACCGCGGCGATGCTGATCGTGCCGCTGTTGTCGACGCTCGCCGGCCC
>DASSFK010000274.1:0-20614 GCA_035694565.1 Sphingomicrobium sp. | reverse complement strand
GCCCGGCCCTTGGGCCTGTGCATCTGCATCTGGCCGTCGCGCTGCAGGTTGAGAAACGGGCAGCCGCCTTCTCGTCCCTTTGCCCGGTTGACCGG
Source organism: Sphingomicrobium sp. (assembly GCA_035694565.1). Taxonomy (GTDB): domain Bacteria; phylum Pseudomonadota; class Alphaproteobacteria; order Sphingomonadales; family Sphingomonadaceae; genus Sphingomicrobium. The sequence continues at coordinate 20,519 of DASSFK010000274.1, read as the reverse complement.
GATCTGGTGCCAGTTGATGGACCCCAGCCGCTTGAGCTGGGTGTCCTGGTAGGAGAACAGCCGCCCCTGGAGCAGCGGATCGTTCGAGTGGTCGATTCCGGGCACGATGTGACTTGGACAGAAAGCGGCCTGCTCGGTCTCGGCGAAGAAATTGTCGGGGTAACGGTCGAGCACCATCTTTCCGACGATGCGGACGGGAAGGACTTCCTCGGGGATGAGCTTGGTCGCGTCGAGCACGTCGTAGGGCTGCGCGTCCGCGAACGCCTCGTCGAACAGCTGAACGCCGAACTCCCACTCGGGAAAGTCGCCGCGGCCGATCCGTTCGAACAGGTCGCGCCGGTGGAAGTCGGGATCGGCGCCGGCGATCTTCACCGTCTCATCCCAGATCGTTGAGGCGAGGCCCGCCCTGGGCTTCCAGTGGAACTTGACGAAGGTGCTCTTGCCGTCCTTCGTGACGAAGCGGAAGGTGTGGACTCCGAAACCTTCCATCGTCGCCAGGCTCCTGGGAAGCGTCCGGTCCGACATGATCCACAGCGCCATATGGGTCGACTCAGGCATCAGACTCATGAAATCCCAGAAGGTGTCGTGCGCGGTCGCGGCCTGTGGGAACCCGCGGTCGGCCTCCATCTTCACCGAATGGACTAGGTCGGGGAACTTGATCGCGTCCTGGATGAAAAAGACCGGGATATTGTTGCCGACGAGGTCCCAGTTCCCCTCGCGCGTGTAGAATTTGACGGCGAATCCGCGCACGTCGCGCGGAGTGTCGATCGAGCCCGGGCCGCCGATGACCGTCGAGAACCGGGCGAACAGCTCGGTCCGCTGGCCGGCCTCCTGGAACATGTCGGCGCAGGTGACGTCGGAGAGGCTTTCGAAGCATTCGAAATAGCCATGCGCGCCCGTGCCGCGAGCGTGAACGATCCGCTCCGGGATGCGCTCGTGATCGAAATGATTGATCTTCTCGCGATAGATCTCGTCCTCGAGCAGGGACGGTCCGCGCTCGCCCGCCTTCAGCTGGTTCTGGTTATCGGCAATTGCCAGCCCGTGATTGGTCGTCAGCACCTGGTGGTCGCCGTCCGCGACCTGGTGGGTCTCGCCGCCGGTTCCGGCGCTCTTGAAGGATCGATCAGCCATGATGTCCTCGCTTGGCAGGTCCGCGGACTGGAGGAGCGGCCGGTGACGGCGATTTCAGCCGGCGTCGGCTCCGCGGCGGCAAGGCGTTAGCGATCCTTCCGAGCCGCGACATTATACGGCGTTATGGAGGGGGACGGTCAGTTGGACCTGATCTCCAGGACCGCGCGTGACGCCCAGGCGGGCGAGCGCAAGCATCGGATTATACTGCTTAAGTTTCGATTGTTGCTCGAGGGACTAGGGGAGCTTTCGGAACGCCTCGCCGGTTCGAACGGCCGGCCTTCTTAGAACAATTACAGGCCTGAACATCTCAGGTAGTGCTGAAAGGCAGGAAAGGATGCATCGGCTACTTTGCGCAGTAACGGGACTTGCACTGCTTCTTCCCGGTGCCGCCGCGGCGCAGGAGCGGCAGCAGCAGCACCATCAGGACCGCCACGATCAAAAGGGTCAGGACCGGCAACATCAGAGCCGGCCAAGCCATAATGTGCAAACGCACCGCCCTGGCGCCCGGCCCTCGACGTACCACCGTTATCGGGCGAGCACCTACCATTATCCGCGCGGCCACTCCTACAAGCGCTGGCGCACGGGACTGGTCCTTCCGAGCGTTTTCCTGTCGAGCCCCTATCGCTGGACGAACTGGGGAGCCCTCGGCCTCGGCCCGCCTGCCCAGGGCTATGTCTGGGTGCGCTACGGTCCGGACCTGTTGCTTGTGAACCAGCGCACGGGACGGATCGCCGATGTGATCTACGGCGCATTCTATTGAACCGGGATTGCTGAGGAAACCGGATCGCTGAGCCCGGATTTCCGAAGTGGGCGCCCATCGTTCGCGATCAGGTCGCTGAGTGGATCGCGAACGGGCTAGTCCAGGACAGGATTTGCAATGCTGTACGCGTGGATGGGCTTCCTCAAGCCGAACGTCGATATACCGCAATCGGTCCAGGAGCAGACGAACGACTTCTTCGGCCAGCCGTTCATCAAGATCCGCTCCGCCGGAGCGCTTCGCGACGCTCAAGGCAATCGCTCGGGGATGATGGTGATCTTCGAGGACGAAAACCGCAAGGCGGCGGAGGAGTTCGTCGCCGATAGCCCCTATCTCCGAGCAGGGCTGTACGAAGATCACCGGCTTTATGAATATGCGAACGAGGTCGGCCGCTGACGGGCGCACGCCGCCACCAATCACGGCATCCGGCGATCATCCTCGCTTCGCCAGGCTCCCCGGCAATGGTCCCGCACGATGGCGCGGGCCGGATTGCGCCAAAAATGAATAGGATGGGGTCGGGTAGGGGGCTCACGACCGGGCGGCTTCTCGACACGCCGACGGATTTCTGGCTCAGCTGCCTGCTCGCAATCCAGGCCTTTACCCTGTTCGTCGCCATTCCGGTCGGCGCGAACGACCGGATCCTCCTCGATGCCTCCCATCTGGCCTTCGTCGCGATCTGCGTGGGCATGCTGACGTCCTCGCGACTGCTTCAGGCAGCACTCCTTGCGACGATGGCCATCCTCATCATCGGGCCGCCCCTGGCTGCGGGGATCGGTGCGGATGAGCCGTCGAGGGCATCGATGCGACACCAGACGATCCTGGTGTTCGCACTGATCTTCAACGTCCTGATAACGGGCGTCGTCGGCCGCCGAGTCTTCGCCCGCGGGAGGGTAACCGTCCATCGGGTCACGGGCGCGATTCTCCTCTACCTCAATGTCGCTGCCATTTTCTCGGTCGCCTACCGCGCTTTGTCGGTGATGGATCCGAACGCCTTCGAGTGGGCCGCCGGCCGGCAACCGACCGGTCTCGCGGACGTGACGGCGGCCTATTCCTACCTCAGCCTCGCGACGATCACGACGACCGGCTATGGCGATGTCGTTCCAGTGCATTGGCTTGCCCGGAGCCTTGCAAACCTCGAGGCGGTCTTCGGTCAGCTCTTTCCGGCGACCCTCCTGACGCGCCTCATTGCCCTTGAACTTTCGCAGGAATCGGCCGGATCGGACAATGGCCCCTGAGCCAGCAACGGGCCTCGCACCGGATGCATCCATGTTAATTCGGCGGCTCCGCATTGCTGCTATCCGGAGTTTCGAGGTCCGCCCTGGTCCTGCACGTGAACCGGTGTCGTGGCGGACCTCGCCATCGGAGGGTGCCCGAAGGTGCCGCGGGCAATGGTCGGCCCGGTTCGAAGGAGTGCCTCCGTCGGCCGGGCCGTCTTACCAATTCAGGCGGTTACGCTAACCATCGACGCTAAGGCTGACGGCGAGGGCTTTCCCAAAAGCCGCCGCAAAAAAAGCACGGTCCTGCCCGGCGATTTGGCGCTCCACCCAAACCTTGGCTCTGGCTTCGCTCGGACCACCTGACCGGGAATCGCTCCGTTCGAGATCGCCGTCGCCGAGCAATGGCTCCGCTCTCTGCACGTGTGACCACGCGGCGGTTTGACGCATCCAAGACCGGCGTTCGGGCCTTGGACAATGCTGAGCCGAAGAGGTATGGGATCGGTTCGGCGTGCCGCGCTGAACTGACCCCTCGCGGACCTTCAGGCCCGTGAGCCGCTCGTCCTTTGGCAAGGGGCAGGCCATGGGTTGGAAGTCCGCGGTATCGACGGCGAAATCCGATTCTTCGTCGAGTTGGCTGCCCCATTGGCGCAGCGCTTGATTATGCAAAAACTGGGACTAATTCGCGCGCGGAGCCTCCGGCCGGTGCCGGCGGCGCCGCGTGCCACATGAGCCGGATTGTCGCGACCCGGTCGGGAGAGGATAGGATGATTCGAGCGGTCGTACCGCGCCATTGAGTCCTCAATGGCCAAGTCTTCAGGGACGCTGATCGATCTGGTCGAGCGCTTGGGCGGACGATATGTGGACCTGCCCGCCCATCGCCTTGTCCACGCGCCGTCGCTCGACGTTGCCGAAGGGTTCACGATCCGGTCGGGAATCGTCTGGCTGTACAAACTCGGCAGTTCCGGACGGCGCCACGCCGTGGCGCTTCGCTTTACGGGCGAGATCGTCCTTCCCTACGAGTTGGCCATGGGCCTCGATGCCCAGACCCTCGTTCCGAGCAGGCTCGCGCGATTTCCCGGCAAGGCGTTCGATGCCTGGTTCGAGACGGACAAAAGTGCACGCCAGCTCCTTGCCCGGACAATGGCCAGGCAGCACCGGATTGCCCTCGAGTGGCTGGCCCGTTCGACCTTCGACCCGGAGGAAAAGATCGCCCACTTCCTGTGCGAGACGGCGTTTCGGTCAGGGCACGACCTCGATCCCCAGCGGCCCTTCGACCTTCCGTTCACGCAGCGGCAGATCGGCTTCGTCACCGGCCAGACGGCCAGCAGCGTGAACAGGGTCCTCGGCGATTGGCAGCGCGGGAATGTCCTCATCCGGTCCGAGCGGCGATATACGGTGGATTGGGCCGAGTTGGAGCGCATCGGTCGGTTCGACCGGTCCTACCTGCTTTGACGGCTTCTAGGCATTGAATGAGAAGCGCTCGGCACCGGCACGCCGCCGGCGTGCAAACCCGCTGGAAGGCCGCAGGGGGGATCAAGCGACATCGCCGGGATCGCTCCCGCTCTCGCTTCGCGCTTTTGATGAGCCATGTTGCAGCTCCGTTTCCATCCTTTCGGCAAGATCGAGCAGCCTCGACGCCACATCCTTGTCGGCGGTGTTCATCGCTATTCGGCGACAGCGGGCGATCGTGGCCCGGATGCTCACCTGGAACCGGTTTCCCAACTTGGAATTCTAATCGGCGAAGATGCTGTCGAAGGCGGCCTGGCCGGCCGTTGAAAGCCTGACCGATTCAACTTGAGCGGGCCCTTGGCCACGGTCCAGGTCGAGGAGCCCCTGTTGCTCGAGCCAGAGCACCCAGCGGACAGCGTCCGCGTCGGTCAGCCCGGCCGCCATAGCGAGATGGGAAACGGAATGGGCTTCGTGGAAGTCCCAGTCGCAATAGAGCGCGAGCATCAGGATCCAGGCGGATTCGCTGACGGATTGAGGCAAATAGCCGTTTCGCCGCCACGTCAGCGCGAGCATGCTCCTCGCCCGCACTAGCGGGTGGCACCGCTTGGGCTTCTCTTGCAGGACCGAAGCATATGGCCAGGAGGTGAGGTGCCGGATCCGAACCTGATTCCGCTCGCACTGGGCGCAGCCCGTGCGTCGCCGTAAAGAAGCATCACGCCAGCGAACTTCCAGATGCATCGCCTCAGGATATCGATTAGGCGACAGACGCCCAATCCTTATGTCAAGCAGACGTCATTAGCTTTAGCTTATGTTTATTCCAGCCTCACTCCTCTCCGATCTTCCAGCGCTCCTGGTCATTGCCGAGGAAGCGCATTTCGGAAGGGCCGCCGAGCGGCTGAACGTAAGCCAGCCGAGGGTCAGCCAGATCATCCGGAGGGTCGAGGGACTTCTTGGCTACGAGCTCTTCAAGCGGCGGCCCCACGTCCGGCTGACCGAGGCGGGCGAGTTCCTGATCAAGGCCGCGCGGCAAGCCCTCGAAGATTTCGACGACGCGTTCCTTCGCGCCGCGGACCTTGCTGCGGGCCGGGCCGGAACGGTCCGGGTCGGCTATTCGCCGGTCGCGATGCTGACGGACCTGCCTAGCCGGCTGAAAGCGTTCCGCGAGCAAAATCCCGGAGTCATGCTCCAACTCCACGAGGCTTATTCCGCCTATCTCTGGGCGGGGCTGGAGGCGGGCCGGTTCGACGTGATCGTAGGCCGGGAAGCGCGCGACTTGCCTGGTATCCGAAGCCATCTCTTTCACCGCGACGGAATGGTCGCAGTGCTTCCAGCCGACGACGTCGCCGCGAGGGAGTCCGAGCTTTCTGTGGCGGCTCTTGCCGACCGCGACTTCATTGCGATCGATGAAGCGATCGCCCCGCAATGGTATCATGCCATCGCGTCGGTCTGCCGCTCTGCGGGATTCGAGCTACGAGTAGCCCAGCGCGCGAACGACTGGGACGCGATCCTCGCTCTGGTCGCGAGTGGCCTTGGCGTTTCCATCGTCAGCTCGACGCTCGCCCAGCTGCGATTTCCAGGTGTCAAGTTCGTGGGGCTGTCTGAGGGCGTCGGCGCTGGCGCGTTCTGGGTGGCCTACCGGGACGCCGCGGCCGACCCAGCGGTCAAGCTGCTGCGATCCGAACTTCTCAGGCCTTGAGCAAACCCGGCCGCATTTGGCGCTGTTCGAAACCCGACAAATTAACCTGAGTTGAGCGCGGAGCGCTACGTCGCGTTCCATGACGCCAGGTCAAAAGCCGAACCCCCGCTACTCGCAAATTCGCGGTGAGAGTCAGGTCTTGGGATGTTGAAACACCAGCTGGTTTTCCAGAGTTCGGACTTCACCCCGATCCGCAGTGCCGCCCGCAATCACGCCCAGGACATGCTCCTTGAGGTCAGCGAGCTCGCCGTCCCACAAGATTGTTTCGATCAGTTTCTCCTTCTCAAACAAATTGATCCGATGCGTCCTCGGCATTCTGCGACTCCTTGTTTGCGCTAAGCATAGAGGGCGCAGTGGACCTGGGCCATGGCGGCCTGTCTCGGCTTCGTTGATCATAAATCTATGTGATGTCGGCCGAATCTCCGACGTGGTAGCGCTGGCAGTTCAACAGAAAGGAGCAGGTGATGGTTCGCTTTCTTTGTGCGATCGCTGCAATCGCCATTGTAGCACCTTCGGTCGGAGCGGCTCAGCACCAGGGTCGCAGCAACAAAGGAGAACAGCATCAGGCCGCGCGAGGATCACACGGCACCTATCAGATCGGTCATCGGCCGACGACCTTCCACCGGATGCGTGGCGAGACGTACCGCTACCCTCAGGGCCACAGTTATCGGAGCTGGACGGTCGGATCGATCCTCCCGTCGCTTTTCCTCTCCAACTCCTATTACTTCGACAACTATGCCTCGATGGGGCTCGGCGCCCCGCCTCCGGGTTACGTCTGGGTTCGATACGGTCCCGACCTCCTGCTCGTGGACCGACGCAGTGGCCGGGTCGCCGACGTGATCTCGGACGCGTTCTATTAGTTCGACCTTCGTTCGCGGCCGTCCCACGTCGATGAATGACCGCTTCAGGCCCGACGCCTCGAACATATGGAGGAGCGGACGATACGCCCCCACCATATGCATGCCGATAGAAACGCCATCCGATCAAGCCAACAAGACTCAGGTAGTGCTCTGCCGCAATAGGAAGCGCTCATGTCCGGAATGGATGGAGAGCGGATTTTTGTGTCGCGGCCGGCACCGCTCGAGACGGCCAACTCTCCGGGAAGCAATCGAACGCTCTAGGTTCGCAAAGCCGCGTCGAGGTTATTCAGGACGCCGAGCTGGGCGAAGATAACCGTCCCTTCCGGGTAGCAATCAAAACGTTTGATCTTCCCGCCTTCGAGCTCGAACACGTCACAGCATGGGGCATTCATCTGCTTCCCGGTAGCCGGCAATTGGCCAAAGGGAAGCTGGAGAGGACCATCGTGCGTGCCCTGAAGCGCCAATTGCACGACGACGACGTCGCCCGTGGAATAGAGACGAAATAGCTCGCGGTGCATGTTGGAAAACGCCGTCCCGTAGTTTCGAACCGGGTAAGCGAGATCGGAACCGCGATAGGTTACACCGACCGAATTATCGGTGAACACGCCATCGGGCGTGAACAAGCTGATCCAGCCCTCAAGATCTTTCCGTTCGGCGACCGCATAGGCATTTCGAACGGCGGCCTCATTCGCATCATTCATCGCGGGACTCCTTGTCGGCATTGCAGCGATGACGCGGAGCGGCGCCATCGTTTAGGATGACGCTCATTCGACCCGCAATTGCGGTCGAACCATCCTACATGGGGCCAGTCCAATCAGACTTTGGTGTGGTTGCTCTAGGCGACCGGTTGAGCATCCGACCTGGCGGCGGGCAAGGTGAAGCTGACCTTTGCGCCGTTGCTGGAATTCGCGGCTCTGATGCTGCCGCCATGGGCCTCAACGATCGACCGGCAGATCGAAAGGCCAATGCCGAGACCGTTTTTTTTCGTCGTATAGAAGCTGTCGAAAATCTTCTCGGTTTCGGCGTCTCGAAAACCGACGCCTCGGTCATCGACTTCGATTTCGACCGTGTCCTGATCGAGTAGAGCGGTCCGCAACACGATCCGCCTCTCCTTGAACGGCTTGTCGGCCATGGCATGGACCGCGTTGACGATGAGATTGACGAGGACCTGCTGAAGTTGAGTCCGGTCGGCGACCGCGCTGGGCTCATCCTCTGAAAGAGCGAGCTCAACCTGTACATGATGATCGCGCAATTCCCGCCCAAGGAAATTGACGGCCTCTCCGATCGCAGCGTTGACCGGGACGACTTCAGGTGCGGGCATCGCACCGGCTGCCATCGAACGAATCCTTGTCATCACGTCCGAAGCCCGCCGCGCATCCGCGATCATGTCCAGGGCGATCTCCTTGGCTTTCTCGACGTCAGGCTCCGCCTTGCTCAGCCATCTGAGGCTCGCTTCACCGTTGGTGATAATCGCCGCCAGCGGTTGATTGACCTCATGAGCGATCGACGCAGTCAGCTCTCCAAGCGTTGCGACGCGCGACGCGTGGGCAAAGTCCGCCTCGAGCTGACGCAATTGCCTCTCGGCCCTCGTTCTATCCGTGATATCGAGGACACCGGCAACGCTGATTCCCCGTTCGTTCAGCGCAAGCGGGAATGCGGCGGTGTAGAAAACGTCGATGACGCGGCCGTCAAACGTATTGAGTTTGGTTTCGCCGGTAACCGACTCCTTCCCCTTGAAACGGGCAATTAGATTCTGTCGAAACGCCTCCGCATTGATTTCCCAGAAGCGTTCGATCGACGAGACGAAGTCGGCGGGGGTCGTGCCTCCCAGCATTTCCACGGTTCGCTCGTTCACGCTTTGAATCCGTAAAAGCCGCACTCCCTCGTCGAGAAATTCGGGGTGCGCCTCGAGATACTGCTCGAGATCCGTCACGCCTTCTTCGCGAAGCTGGTTGAAACGCTCGACGAGTTTGCTTGAATCGGTCTGCCAAAGGGAAACCGGCATGTACTGGAAGAGGTACCGATACATTCGTTCGCTTTCCTCAAGCGACCTTTTGGCACGCCGCTCTTCGGATATATCGACGGCACCGACCACGTGGAGGCCATCGGGGTCGTCCGGATCCGCGAACGCCACGCTGTACATGATTTCCGCGATCGATCCGTCCATTCGCCGGATCGAGCTTTCAGCGCTGTGAAACTTCGCGCCGCCCTCGCGGGCTTTTGCGGCCGCGACCCAATCCCTTGCACCGGTCAGCCACAGATCGGGCATTGCCCTCAGCAGTTCCTCGCGGTCCGTGGCGCCGAAGAGATGAAGCGTTCGTTCGTTGGCCTCGGTCACCCTGAGGCTGGCCTCCGCCTCTTCGAGGAACTCGGGATGCTCGGCGAAATAGGTGGCGAGGTCCTCGATGCCCGCTTCGCGCAGGCCCATGATCATTTGCCGCATCCGTCGCGCATCCAGTTGCCACATCGCGATGGGCATGAAGTTGAACAGGGTGCGGTACTTCTTCTCGCTTTCTGCAAGCGCGCGGTAAGCGGGTGTCGGGGAGACAGCGCTTTCTTCGCTTTTGGAAGGGAGCGCGGCGTCGACCGGCAGATTGTCCGACTCCGCCATACGACCTAGCGACGCTCGCTCAGACAGCCACGAATGGTGTCGACCAGCTCGTTCGGCGCGAACGGCTTTTTGAGCAGGCACGCCGCGCCGCTGGCGATCGCCCGCCGGTGAAGATGCGGTTCGGTCCGGCCTGTCACCATGATGACAGGAACGTCGTGACCCAGTTGCGCCATGTCAAATTTGAGGCTGACACCGCTCCGGCCGGGCAGGTGAATGTCAGTCACCACGCAGTCGAAGGTTTCAGGCCGCCCACTCCCAAGAAATTCGTCCGCGGAAGCAAACCCCACGGCAACATAGTCGACGGCTTCGACGAGGCTGACGAGCGCACTTCGAAACGACGCGTCGTCATCGATAACGGCAATCCTCGATCGGACTTGCACGGACGGTCCCTCTCAGGCCGGATCAGCACCGAGCAACCTCCGAACGTGACAGTAATCCCGGCGCCGCGATATCGCCCGTTCGTGTTAGTCGCCTAACCCAAGGCGCTCGGCGATGCGGACGAGATCGGCAAAATTGCGGGCGGCCATCTTCTTCATCGCGGCACCCCGGTGGATCTTCACGGTCACTTCGCTGAGGTTAAGGTCCCCGGCGATTTGCTTGTTCATCTTGCCGGTCGTGGCGAGCTTCATGACCTCCCGTTCTCGCGGCGAGAGCGTTTCGAACCGACCCTCGAGCTCTTCCAAATCCTTCGACTCGATCCTGTGAATCCGGTCGCCTTCGATCGCCTTCGTCACGGCATCGAGCATGTCCTGGTCGCGGAATGGCTTGGTGAGAAAATCCACCGCGCCGGCCTTCATTGCCCGAACGCTCATCGGGACGTCCCCGTGCGCGGTCATGAAGATGATCGGGAGATCGATCCCGCGCTCACTGAGCGCGCTCTGCAAATCGAGGCCGCTGAGGCCTGGCAGACGGATATCGACGACCAGACAGCTTGGCTCGTCGGGCTGGGCAGCGCTTTGAAATTCCCGGGCCGAACCAAATGTCCGCACGGACAATCCGACGGATGTGAACAGGTTGGACAAAGCGTTTCGAAGCGAAGCATCGTCGTCGATCACGTTGACCACACCGATTGCACCGTCAGGGCCGATTGAAACGCCGGGAATGTCGGCGATCTCGGCGCTGTTGGGCCGGTTGAGTTCCCTGTGATCGAGCGTCATTGCCTCTTCCAGATGGCTATTCGTTCAACACTAACCAATCTCATACGAAGAGATGAGCCCCCTTACCGCTCGTCTGATGGAAAGCTCAAGGCGTTCACGCCAGACGGAGCGCTCTTGCGTGCCGGCCGCGCTTCAAATCGCTTGGCCCGGCTCGCCACGCTGCGCTGGAGCTGACTTGTGGACGCACGTCATTACCTCCCTTTCGCTGGGCGCTTGCTCATCGGCCTCCCGTTTATGTTCAGCGGATTTGGCAAGGTCATGGGTTACAGCGGGACGATCGCGCTGATTGAATCCTCCAGCCTGCCGCTCCCCTCTCCATTGGCTTATGCCGGCGCCGTCACGGTCGAGCTTGGCTGCGGCCTGCTCGTCATTCTCGGTCTTCAGACCCGAATCGCTGCGCTTGTCCTCGTCCTGTTCTGTTTTGCCACCGCGATTTTCTTCCACGCCCATTTCGACGATCCCAACCAGACGTTTCATTTCATCAAGAATCTGGTGATGGCCGGCGGCCTGCTTCAGCTCGTCACCTACGGCGCCGGTGCGATCAGCATCGACGATCGCCGCGCCAGCGTCAGCCAGGCTGCCGCCGTGAACTAGGTCCGGCGCTGTCGAGGTCTTCGATGAGCCCGGTTCCTTTGAGAAGGAGAAGAAATGATGTCCGACGTGCGTGAGGCTGCAGTTCCAACCACCGAAGCCAAGACCGTCGAGACGTTCCGTTATTTCGCCGGCGGTGAATGGCGTGAGGCCGAAGGCGGGAAACTGTTCGACGTCTTCCGTCCTTACGATCGGAGCCTGTATGCGCGGGTTGCTTCGGGCGGCAGGGCGGAGGCCACCATCGCCGTCGACGCCGCCGCCAAGGCGTTCCCGGCATGGTCGCAAACGACGCCGGCCGAGCGAGCGAAGCTCTTCTTCAAGGCTGCTGAGATCGCCAAGCGGCGCCGCGATGAAATCGGGGAGATTCTCGCGCTTGAAACCGGCTGCACCATCTCGTTTGCGAGGTTCCAGCAGGATCTCGTCGCCGCCACGCTCGAGCAGGCGGCCGGCTGGATGTACCTTCCCAAAGGCGAGGTCCTGGAGAGCAATATTGCCGGCGCGCATTCGATCGGCCTGCGTCGGCCGCTGGGCGTAGTCGCCGCCTTCACGCCGTGGAATGGCGCATGCGTCCTCTCTTGGCGGGCCGTCATTTCGCCGGTGGCGGCCGGCAACACGATGGTCGCTAAACCCTCTGAATTCGCACCGGTCTCCGCGGGGATCACGCTCGCCCAGATTGCCGAGGAAGCAGGCTTCCCGGCGGGCGTCATCAATGTCGTCACCCATGCGCCCGGCGAAGCCGCGCCCATCGCGGACGTCTTCTTCGAGCGGTCCGAGGTGCGGGCCATCAACCTCATCGGCGGAGTGAAAACCGCGAAGCTCCTCGCCAAGCGCGCCGGCGAGACCCTGAAGCGCACGACGATGGAACTGGGTGGCTTCAACCCAATGATCATCCTCGACGATGTCGACATGGATTATGCCGTCCGAACGGCGACCTTCGGCTCCTTCTTCCACCAGGGGCAGATTTGCCTCAACACGCGCCGCATCATCATCCAGCGAAAGATCGCCGCCGAATTCCTGGACAAGTTCGTCGCCCGGACGAAGACGCTCCCATCCGGTGACCCGCTCGACCACGAGACGATTATCGGTCCCCTCATCACACCCGCGGCCGTCAAGATGGTCGACGATCGCGTCAAGGAGGCGGTCGGCAAAGGGGCCAGGCTGCACACCGGAGGAACCTTCGCCGGCCAAATCTATCAACCGACAATCCTCAGCGACGTGCCGCTCGACGCGGCGATCGCAAACGAGGAGACCTTTGGGCCGGTCGTCATCGTCGAGGTGGTCGACACGCCTGAGGACGCCGTCGAGGCCGCCAACCGGACCCTTTATGGCCTGACGTCATCGATCCTGGCGGGCGACACCTACCGGGCATTCGAGCTGGCGCCGAAGGTCCAGGCCGGAATCGTCAACGTCAACTCGGCGACGGTCAATGACGAGATCCACGCGCCGATGGGCGGCGTCCGCGACAGCGGCTGGGGCCGCACCGGACCCGATAGCCTGAAGGAGTTCCAGGACGTCATCTGGATCAACTCCCATAGCGGCCAGCGTCAGTACCCGTTCTGAAGTCCGCGCCGCGCAGCCCCCAAAACCAACAACGGAGAATCACCGATGTCCAACGTCAATCCGTCCATCGACAAGGACGATCTCGAAGGCGCGTACGATTATATCGTCGTCGGCGCAGGGACCTCCGGATCGGTCATCGCGGGTGAACTCTCGAAGACCGACGCGACTGTGCTGGTCGTCGAATCGGGCGGCGCCGACATTGCTCCTACGATCAGCAATCCCAGCATCTGGTTCTACAACGTCGGCGGCCCGATGGACTGGAGCCTTCCGATTGCTCCCGTCCCCCAGCTCAACAATCGCCATTTCAACATGGCGCTCGGCCATGTCCTTGGCGGCGGCAGTTCCATCAACGGACTGGTGTGGGCGCGCGGGATGGAGCGCGACTATGAGGCGTGGGAACGCAGCGGCGCAACTGGCTGGGGCTTCAAGGATGTCCTCCGGGTGTTCAAGGCCCAGGAGGATTGGGAAGGCGGCGCCAACGAATGGCGCGGCGCCGGCGGCCCCGTTCATATCCGCAGGCCCGCCGATCCGCACCCGACCGCTCCCGCCTTCCTCGAGGCGGCGCGCAGGATGGGATTTCCCATCCAAGACGATTTGAACGGACCGATGCGCGAGGGCGCGGGCTACATAAACATGAACATCGCGCCCGACGGCACCCGGGTGAGCTCGGCACGGGCCTTCCTGCATCCCAATCTCGACCGTCCCAATCTTTCCCTGCTGCTCAATGCGAATGTCACTAAAATTGTGTTCGACGGTGATCAGGCCACCGGCGTCGAGCTGGTCACCGATGAAACCACAAAGACGGTCAGGGCGGCGCGCGAGGTGATCCTGGCGACCGGGACCATCCATACCCCAAAACTTCTGATGCTATCCGGCATTGGCGATGGCGCCCGGTTGCAAAAGCTCGGCATCCAGCCAGTCGCAGACCTCCCGGGAGTCGGGCGTAACCTCCAGGATCATGTTCTCCTGTCGGGGATCGTCTTTGGATACAAACGGAAGATGCCGGACCGTCCGGCCGACAGCAACGGTGTCGAAGCCGAGGTCTATTTCTCGAGCGGAATCGACGAGCATTCGACGGACCTCGCCCTCGTCCTCGAGCAGTTTCCGATCGCAACTCCGGAAGCTGCCGCCCGCTTCGGCTCCCCGCCCGAGGAAGGGTTCACGATCGCGCCGGCGCTGATCCAGCCCACCAGCCGCGGTGAAGTCCGGCTGTCGAGCGCAGACTGGCGCGATCCGCCAATCATCCAGGGCAATCACCTTGGCTCAGACCGCGACCTTGCCGCGATCGTCCGCGCGATCGAGGTAGCGCGGGAGCTTGGCCGGAACGGCGCCCTCGACGAATTCCGCGGGACGGAGATCATACCTGGCCCGAAGGCCACCAGCCGGGAGGATGTGATCGATCTCGCCCGGACGGCGTCGGCCAGCTTCGGCCACGCCGTCGGGACCGCCAAGATCGGCAGTGACAAGGATGCCGTCGTCGATCCGGAACTGCGTGTGCACGGCGTTCGCGGCCTTCGCGTCGCGGATGCATCGATCATGCCGTCGATCATTTCCGGACCGGGAACCAACGCGACGGCCTTCATGATCGGAGGCCGTGCCGCCGAGCTGATCAAGCGAGAGAACGTCGTGGAGGCTCGCGAAAATGTCCTTCACAATTGACGTCCATCACCACGTTCTTCCGGATTTCTTCTGGAGCGCGACCAACGAGGCCGGCAATCCGGTCGGCGGCATCGCCCCTCCGCCCTGGTCCAAGGAATCGGCCCTGTCGTATATGGACGAGGCCGGGATCGACGTGGCGATCACGTCGATCAGCACGCCCGGCGTCCACATGGGCGACGATGTCGCAGCGCGCGATCTCGCCCGCCGCGTCAATGAATTCGCCGCAAGGCTGATCGAGGACCATCCGGACCGCTTTGGCGGGTATGCGGCGCTTCCGCTGCCCGACGTCGACGGGGCGGTTCGCGAGCTGGAGTATGCGCTGGACGTCTTGAAGCTCGACGGCGTCGTCCTGTTCTCCAACGCGCGCGGAATCTATCTCGGCGACAAACGATTCCGGCCGCTGTTCGATGAGCTGGAACGGCGCGCGGCGGTCGTCTTCGTCCACCCGACGCTCTCTCCCGATGCCTCGGCACATAGCCTGGGACTGCCCGATACCCTCATTGACTTCACCGCCGACACGACTCGCGCGGTCGCGCAGCTCCATTACGGCAACACGTTCGCCCGCACGCCCAACGTCAAGTATATTTTCTCTCATGCGGGTGGCACGATCCCCTATCTCGCGACGCGGTTTGCCGTAGTCGACGAGATGGGTGTCATTCCCGGCGCGGAGGAACGCGGAACGGCAGCGGACACGTTTCGCAGGCTCTATTGGGACACGGCCATCTCGTGGCAGCCGCCCATCTTGCGGATGCTCCGGTCGGTCGTCGGATTTGGACAAGTCCTATTCGGCTCGGATTATCCGTATCTGCGTCGGGACATGGCCGTCGCGTGCCGCCGTGAGGTTCAGGACAGCCCCGAGCTTGGCGATGAAGATCGACGCAATGTCCTGGCCGGGAACGCGCTGACCCTGTTCCCGCGCATTGCTGCAAAGATGGCCGCCGTGGCGGGCTGACGATGGAGACGATTTCCATGAGCCGGATTCCCACCCACAGCATCGAGGACTCGCCCGCCAAATCGCGGCCGCTCCTCCAAAAGATCGCGCAGTCCACTCCGGGCGGGCGGCCGGCAAACCTGCATGCCCAGATGGCCCATTCCCCAGCGGTCCTTACGGCGTACACGTCGCTGCGCGCGGTTCTTACCGAGCAAGGCGGCTTCGACCCAAAAATGGGTGCCGCGCTGACGCTCGCGGCGGCGGCCGGCGTCGGCAATGATTACATGATCCGGATCGCAAAGCGGCTCGCTAGCATGAATGGCTGGGCAGACCATGAGATCGACGCGGTGATGTCGGGCAGCGCGTCGGGCGACACCAAGATGGACGCGTTGGCCGGCCTGGTCAGGGAAGCGGCCGGTCACTCGGGAAATGTTTCCGACGCCACCTGGAATGCCGCGCTGGCCGCGGGCTGGACAGTGGAGCAACTTGCCGACGCATTTGTCTATGTAGGCGCGACCACGTTCACGGGTTACTTCCTCAACTTCGCGCAGACGGAAGTGGATGTATAATTCAGTGGACCAAACGGTCTGCGCTGGGTGGTCAGTGCGGGCGACAAAGCCCGCAGCGAAATACGGAGGAACCAAATGGCTAAGCCGGTCTGCGTGGTTGTCGGCGTTGGCGAAGGCAATGGTGCGGCATTGGCCCGGGCCTTCGCTAACGAAGGCATGGCCGTCGCGCTCCTGGCGCGCAGCACGCAATTCACCCGGGCGTTGGCTGAGGAGCTAGGCGACGCTCGCAGCTATTCGTGCGACGTTTCGGATCTCGCGAGCGTGGCCAGGGCCTTCGAACAAATCCGTTCGGATCTCGGCGATCCCGCCACGCTCATCTACAATGCGGGGTCGGGCGTCTGGGGCGACGTCGAGAATATCACGCTCGATGGATTCGAAACTTCATGGCGGATCAACGCGCTCGGCGCGCTGGCCGCCAGCCAGCAGGTGATCCCGGCGATGAAGGCGGCGGGCGCCGGGACGATCATCTTCATCGGCGCGACCGCGTCGTTACGCGGTGGCCCGAAGACAGCCGCTTTTGCGCCAGCCAAGGCGGCCCAGCGGAGCCTTGCCGAATCCATGGCTCGGAGTTTGTGGCCGAAACGGATTCACGTCGCTCTCATCGTCATCGATGCGGCGGTCGACCTGCCGCGAACCCGGCAAGCCATGCCGGACAAGCCCGAGGACTTCTTCCTGCGTCCCGACGATATGGCGGCAACCGCGGTCTGGCTGGCGAAGCAACCCCGCTCTGCGTGGACCTTTGAGGCCGCAGTGCGGCCCTATGGCGAGACATGGTGACGAAATATCGGGAAAACCGATAATCAGCATCAATTTATCGTGACTAGCACCGATACAGCGATTGCCTACCTTTGTGTCGAGGGCGGCCGCCAAGGCCGCGGGACACTTAAGGAGCAAGACATGTCGTCGGTCACCAAGATCTTCACGCCGGTCAGGGTTGGGAGCTATGACTTGGGCAATCGGTTGGCCATGTCGCCCATGACCCGCAGTCGCGCGGAATTGGACGGCACGCCTAGCGAACTCGCCGCGGAATATTATAGCCAGCGCGCCGGCGTTGGCCTGATCATCGCCGAAGGCACGCAGCCGTCCGACGACGGTCAGGGCTATCTGACAACGCCTGGGATCTACACGCCGGGCCATATCGCCGGATGGAGAAAGGTGACCTCGGCGGTGCATGATAAGGGCGGGCGCATCTTCATCCAGCTGATGCATGCCGGCCGCATGTCTCACCCCGACAATACGCCCCATCACCGCGAGCCCGTCGCGCCATCAGCGATCGCGCCGGGAGCGCAGATGTTCACGGCCACCGGGATGCAGGACATCCCTACCCCGCGAGCGCTGACGATCGAAGAGATCCAGCGAACCGTAGCGGACTTTCGCCACGCCGCGCGAAGCGCGATCGAGGCGGGTGCCGACGGCGTCGAGATCCATGGCGCGAACGGCTATCTGATCCAGCAATTCTTCGCTCCCAACGCCAACACCCGCACCGACCAATATGGTGGCTCGGTCGACAACCGCGCCCGCTTCGCGATCGAGGTCGCGGCCGCGATCGCCGAGGAAGTCGGGGCGGACCGGACGGCCATCCGCCTATCCCCCGGCGCCAATCTGGGCGGGATCGACGAGGGCTCGGAAGGTCCCGAGCTCTATCGCTATCTGGTTTCCGAGCTCGACAAGCTGGGCCTGGCCTACGTCCACATCCTCCACGGCGGTGATGACGAGCTGCTGTCGGACATCCGGGCCCTGTGGGACCGGGCGCTGATCCTGAATCGTCCGGGCCGCCCGCGCGACAGCATCGGGTCCGACATCGCCGCGGGACTGGCGGACCTCGAAGCCTATGGACAGCTCGCGCTTGCGAACCCCGATTTAGAGATCCGGCTGAAAACCGATGGCCCGATGAACGTTGCGGATCCAGCGACGTTCTTTGGCGGCGACGCGCGCGGATACACGGACTATCCGGTGCTCGGCTCCGCGACGGAGTCGCGCTGACGCGGACGCCACACATTGCCAAAGGAGGACATGAGGTGACCGACATCGGAGCAGCCGGAACTTTCCGCCTCGGGGATCGCGAGGTGAACCGCTTGGGCTATGGCGCGATGCGGCTTTCCGGCCCTGGCATCTACGGCCCGCCCCAGGATCGCGACCAGGCCGTTGCGGTCCTTCGCGAGGCAGTGGCGAGCGGCGTCAATCACATCGACACGAGCGACTATTATGGTCCGCACGTCACCAACGAGATCATTCGCGAAGCCCTGTCGCCCTACCCGGACGATCTCGTCATCGTGACCAAGCTCGGCGCCCGGCGGACGCCCGACAAGGCGTGGCTTCCCGCGATGAGCGCCGACGAGCTGCGTTCCGGCCTCGAGGACAATCTCAATAATCTCGGCCTCGAGCGGATGGAAGTCGTCAACCTGCGCTTCATGGGCTCGGGCCACGGGCCGTCCGAAGGCTCGGTTGCCCGGGAGTTCGAAGTGTTGGCGGGGCTTCAGCAAGAAGGGCTGATCGGCCATCTTGGCTTGAGCAACGTCAGCATGCGCCAGGTCGACGAAGCGCAACGGATCGCGCCGGTCGTATGCGTCCAGAACCAGTATAATGTGGTCCACCGCGAGGATGACGAGATGATCGTCACCTTGGGCGAGATGGGCGTGGCCTACGTTCCGTTCTTTCCGCTCGGCGGCTTCACGCCGCTGCAGTCCGACGAGCTGTCCCGAATCGCGGCCGACCTCGATGCCACCGCGATGCAGGTCGCGCTGGCCTGGTTGCTGCAGCGCTCGCCCAACATCCTCTTGATCCCGGGCACGTCATCGCTCGCGCACCTCCGCGAGAACCTTGCCGCGGCCAAGCTGGTCCTGCCGCACGAAGTGCTGAAGCGCCTGGATGCCGTTGGCGAGAGCGTGGCCGCCTAGCGCGGAGACGCTAACCGGCTGCCGCGCTTGAACCGGTCGATCATCCAGCGCCCGGCCGGGCCTGGAGGATCGGCGTCCCGATAGATCGCGAACATCGGCAGCGAGAGCCCGCCCGGCGGGACGTCTTCGACCGAGAGCTCGACGAGACGGCCTTCGGCGATGTCCTTCGCGACCGTCTGAAGCGGCATTCCGCCCCATCCCAGGCCGGCAACGAGAAACGCATGCTTGGCGAACAGGTCCGCGAGGCGCCAGGTCGAGGGCGACATCACGCCGAATTCGCGGCCTTCCGAAAGCGCCGAGCGGTCCGTCAGGACGAGCTGCACGTGCCGCGCCAGTTCATCCTTCGGGATGGTGCCCCGATAGGACGCCAGGGGATGGGTCGCTGCTGCGACCATCATGAAGGTCACCTCGGTCACGCGCTCCTGGACCAGGCCCTGCGGAAGCGTCGGCAACGAACCGACGATACCGAGGCTCACGCGCCCATCGATGACCGGCTGCACCGCGCCGCCCAAGGCTTCGACATAGAGCCGCAAGGGAGTTGCGGGAAACTCGATGCGAAACTCGCGCGCGAATTCAGCGACCGCTTCAATCGGCAGGAACACGTCGATCACCGCGGCCAGCTCGGCTTCGAGCCCACCCGCGATCCCCTTTGCCCGCGCTTTCATGGCATCGACGTCGCTGATCACGGCTCGCGCATCGCCAAGCAGGATCACGCCTTCCTTGGTCAGCTTGGGATAGCGGCCACTACGATCGAACAGGACGACCCCGAGCTGCGCCTCGAGGTTGAGGATCGCTTCGCTGACGGCCGACTGGGTACGCTGCACTCGGCGCGCGGCGGCCGAGAAGCTGCCCTCGTCCGCAGCGGCCACGAACATCCGCAACTGGTCGAACGAAACGCTTTGAAGCATCGATCACTCCTATCGATCTAACCGATGGATATCATCAATTCATACTGGCTACTACCGATATGCGGCATCCCATATTTCCATCCCCGTTGAACGATCGTCCGCGCGACGCCGACGAAAACAGGAGGACTTTGAAATGAACTTTATCCGCTTTGCTCCATTCGCTGGCCGCCTGATGATCGGCCTTCCCTTCGCGATGAGCGGCCTTGGCAAGCTCGCGGCCGCCGGACCGACCGCCCAAATGATCCGTGCCGCTGGACTGCCGATGCCAAGCGTGGCTCTGGCCATTGCCATACTCGTCGAGCTTGGCGGCGGCCTTGCGCTGATCGCCGGCTACCGCACGCGATTCGTCGCCGGCATCCTCGCCTTATTTGCGCTTGCGACCGCGTTCGCCTTCCACAGCAATTTTGCCGACCAGAACCAGATGATCCACTTCCTCAAGAACGTCATGATGGCCGGCGGCCTGCTGCAAATCCTTGCCTTCGGATCGGGCGCACTGAGCGTCGATAATCGGAGCGCGAAGCGCGCG
>DASSFK010000273.1:0-4205 GCA_035694565.1 Sphingomicrobium sp. | reverse complement strand
GCGAGCAGATCCTCGACATGGCGGGGGGCACCGGCGACATCGCCTTCCGGATGGCGCAGCGCGGTGCTCGCGTGACCGTGTCGGACATCAACGCCGACATGCTCGCCGTCGGCGAAGAGCGTGCGAAGAAGCGGGGACTGGCCGGCCTCCGCTGGAAGGTCGAGAATGCCGAGAAGCTGTCGTTCGAGGACAATAGCTTCGACGCCTATACGATCGTGTTCGGAATCCGGAACGTCACTCGCATCCCGGACGCCCTTGACGAAGCGCACCGCGTCCTGAGGCGCGGCGGACGCTTCTATTGCATGGAGTTCTCGCGCAGCGACTGGCCGGGCTTTTCCGAGCTCTACAATGCCTTCTCGAAGACCGTCATTCCGAAGCTCGGCAAGGCCATCGCGGATGATGAGGCGAGCTACAAATATCTCGTCGAATCGATCCAGCGCTTTCCGCGCCCCGAGACGTTTCGGGCCATGCTGACCAAAGCCGGCTTCGTCCGGTCCGCCGCAGAACCCATGCTCGGCGGCCTCGTCACAATCCATAGCGGGTGGAAGATTTGACGACTGCGGTCACCCACCTGTGGCGTCTGTTGAAGTGGGGCCGGACGCTAGCTCGCCACGGAGCGTTGCGCGGAATCGAGGACGATCCTCTGACACCCCCGCAGGTCCGGCGCCTCGCCCGGATCGCGCGATTCGGAGCGCGCGTTCCGCCGATCCCGGAATATGCCGCGGCGCTCCAGGCCATCGGACCTGCGGCGATCAAGCTCGGCCAGGCTCTGTCGACTCGCCCCGACCTCGTCGGCGCGAAAGCCGCCGAAAATCTTTCGCAGCTGCAGGATAACCTGCCTCCTGCGCCAATTGCCGCGATCAGGCAGACCATCGAGGCCTCGTTCGGAGCATCAATCGAGAGCCTGTTCTCGAAGTTCGACGAAACACCGATCGGAGCAGCGTCAATCGCTCAGGTGCACAAGGCCGTCACGACCGAAGGTCGCGTCGTGGCGGTGAAGGTCCTCCGTCCCGGCGTCGAGGAAGAGATCGCGAAGGCCGTCGAGACCTACGAGTGGGCGGCCGCTCATGTCGAGGCGATGGGCGGCGAAGCGGCACGGCTTCGGCCACGCCTCGTGGTGGCCCAGTTCAAGCAATGGACCGCCCGCGAGCTGGACCTTCAACGCGAGGCGGCGTCAGCGTCGGAGCTTCGCGAGAATATGGTCGCCGAGCCTGGCTATTACGTTCCGGAGATCGACTGGCGCCGCACTGCGCGCCGGGTCCTCACCCTCGAGTGGCTCGATGGGATCAAGCTCAATGACCACGAGGCACTGATCGCCGCTGGCCACGATTGCGCCGCCCTTTCGGCCATTCTGGTCCGCGCCTTCCTCCGACAGGCGGTCGTCGACGGCTTTTTCCACGCCGACCTGCACCACGGGAATCTGTTCGCTCTGAAGGACGGGCGGATCGCGGCCATCGACTTCGGGATCATGGGCCGGATCGACCGACGTGCCCGCACGTGGCTCGCCGAGATCCTCTACGGCCTGATCACTGGCGACTATCGCCGGGTCGCCGAGATCCATTTCGAAGCGCAGTATGTTCCGGGCCACCACAGTGTCGAGGAGTTCGCGACCGCGCTTCGTGCCGCAGGCGAGCCGATCCGTGGGTTGCCCGTCAAGGAAATCTCTGTCGGCCGGATGCTCGAGAGCCTTTTCTCGATCACTCGCGATTTCGACATGCCGACGCAGCCCCATCTACTGCTGCTCCAGAAGTCGATGGTCATGAACGAGGGTGTGGCGAACGCGCTCGATCCCGACATCAACATGTGGGAGACGGCTGAGCCGTTTCTTCGCGATTGGCTTCGCTCCGAGCTTGGTCCCGAGGCCTATTACGCCGACCGTATCATCGAGCTCGTCCGCGCGGCCAAGCTCGTCCCTGAGCTGATCAGGCGGATCGACCAATATTATCCGCCGTTCGGAGCCGCCCCGCCGCCCCCGCCGCTGCCCGAAATCGCAGTCATCGAGCATCGCCACTGGATCGGTTATGGGGTTGTTGCATTTTTGGCCGCGGCAGTCGGCGCAGCGATCGTTCTGACCGTCGGCTGACCGACACTTTCCCACGTCGAATCAGATATTTGGCCGGAACCGAACTCGCCATGCGCTAGCCGGAAGACTGCATACGCCAAATTACCTCCAGGTGCTGGAACGGCCGGCGCAAGGGTCCGTTGGATTGCTGTGGGCTCGCCCACTTATTCCAAACGGACTCAGCCAGGAATGGAGGCCTGAGATGGCAAGAGGATATGGCGACGACATGAACCGCGACCGATGGCGGGACGAGGACCCCGAGCGGTCGAGCTACGGCCGCGACCGCGACGACGATCGCGGGTTCCTAGAGCGAGCGGGCGATCACCTTCGGTCGTTCTTCAGCGACGATGACGAGGATCGGGGGCCCGGGCGCGAATATCGGCGCGATGCGCCCCGGAATCGCGACCAGGAAATGAGCCGGATCGGAATGCGCGGCTCGTCGTGGGACCGCGACCAGGACCACAGCCAGCATTCTTCCTGGAACAATGATCAGAATCGCAGCTCCCGAAGCCAAGGCGGCGAACCGAGCGGTGATTCGTCATGGGATCGTGGCGGCCGCCTTTCGGACCGGGATCAAGACCGCGGCTACGGCCGCAGCGGCCGAAGCGGCGCAGGGCATGAAGACCGCAACAGCTTCGGCGGCTACGGGCAATCAAGCAGCAGCTGGGATCGCGACCAGCAACTCGGCTCGCGCGCGCCGCGTGACGGTGGTTCGTGGACATCGCCCGGCGATCGCGGCCGTTCCAGAATGGGCGGCTTCGGCGGCTTCCGCGACGAAAGCGATTTCCGCGGGCAGCACCATCGCAACCACCCGCAGAGCTGGGGTGAAGCCAACCGCGGCGAAAACGAATCGCTCGGCTATGGCGAGTTCCGGGGGACACTCGGCGGCTTCGGCAACCAGACCTTCGGTAGCAGCGAGCACGATCATTATCGCAACTGGCGCGACCGCGAGATGTCGAAGCTGGATCGCGACTATGACGACTACTGCCGCGAGCGCGAGCAGCAGTTCAATCAGGATTTCGAAAGCTGGCGGCGCAACCGGCAAAGCCAGAACCCGATCGCGTCGAGCACGAGCCCCGACCTTGGGACGAGCTCGAACGCCGGCGTCGGCACCACGACGGCCTCGATGACGGGGAGCGCCGGCTCGGGATCGGCGATCGGAAGCGCCACCGGAGCCGGGGGATCGATCCAGTCCGATTCGACCGGCCCAACCGAGACGGCTGGTGCGGGCGGTGGCCGCTCAGGCTCGCGTTCGCGCAGCTAAAGACCATTCGTTCCTGCAACCAGAGGCGGGGTCCGTTCGGGCCCCGCCTTTTTCCTGTGCACTCGACTCAGGCGCGTGTCGGGGGCATTTGCGCAGTCATGGCGCGGGTGCTGCTGATCGTTGGCGGAGGAATTGCCGCCTACAAGTCGCTGGAGCTCGTCCGGCTATTCAAGAAGGCCGGGCATGACGTCACGCCCGTTTTGACGAAGGGCGGCGAGCATTTCGTCACTCCAATGGCGCTTGGAGCCCTCGCGAAGAGCGAGGTCCATACCTCTCTTTGGGAACTCAAGGACGAGATTGAGATGGGCCATATCGAGCTCAGCCGATCTGCCGACTTCGTGCTCGTGTGCCCCGCAACCGCGGACCTGTTGGCCAAGATGGCGGCAGGCCTGGCGGACGATCTCGCCACCACCTTGCTCCTTGCCACCGACAAGAAAGTCGTTGTCGCACCGGCGATGAATGTCCGCATGTGGCGGCATCCGGCCACGGAGCGGAACGTGGCCCAGCTCAAGGTCGACGGGGTGACGGTGATTGATCCCGACGAAGGCGAGATGGCGTGCGGTGAATTCGGCCCCGGCCGCCTGGCCGAACCGCAAGCGATCGTCGATTTCCTGAGCAAGAGCGGTTTCCTCGGCACGACGTGAGGCTCCAGGGCAAGCACATCCTTGTCACCGCCGGCCCAACACACGAGCCGATCGACCCAGTGCGCGTGATCGCCAATCGCTCGTCCGGACGACAGGGCTTTGCAATTGCGGCGGCGGCGGCCGAGGCCGGCGCTCGCGTAACCTTGGTTTCGGGGCCGGTGGCGCTTGACACTCCGCCAGGGGTGGATCGCGTCGACGTCGAGACAGCCGAGCAGATGGCCGGCGCCGTGATGGG
>DASSFK010000272.1:0-2941 GCA_035694565.1 Sphingomicrobium sp. | reverse complement strand
CCCACTGGATGGTGTCGGTCGCGAGGCCCGCGGCCCCCATGACGAGCGGCAGCGCGGCCGCCGCAATCGCTAGGGTATTGCCCCGGTTGTCCTTCCCGAGGCGCATGATTGCGCTAAACATCTGGTCCTCAATTCCACTTTATCCACGGTTCCAGTTTACTCGGGTCGGATAAGCCAAAGGTTCAGATGCATAGTTAACTTTACAGTTGCCAACTTTGCTTTACGTGTCCTTCCCCGCATTCCGGAACCAGCCGCGAGTGCAAAGGTTGATTATCTCGAACGGCTGTTTTGAGAGCGTACGTGCCGAACGACCTCCTCCAGCAACTGCAGGTGACGGTCGACGATTGCCGCAAGCTGGCGCGGCTGATCGACGACCCGCACACCGCCCGAAGGCTGCTCCGGCTTGCCGGAGAGCTCGAAGCGCATCTCGAAAAGGCGGCAAGGGCCGGACTCAGAGCCATCTCCCGCGAGCCGCGCAGATCGGGCGCCGAGATCGACGAATAGGGCCCCTGGAATCGAAGCGGCCCGGATCGCCTTGGGGGCAACTCCCGGGCCGCTTCCCCTCCGGCCTTTAATGGGCACGCGACCGGAGGAGAGACGCGCCGCCGCCCTCCTGAGCCGGCGGCGAGTCCCGAAGCGGTCATACAGACTTTTACCGATACCTGTGAACGTCGCTTGTCCGCCTAGCGATTCCATTCGCGAAGGGCGCGGTCGTAGGCGGACTTGGCCTTGTCCCTCCTTCGCTCGAGGAGGTCGCGCTCGTCTTCATACTTGCGCTGGAGCTCCCGGCGCCTGCGCTCCAGCTCGCGCATCGTCTCATCGATTTCACCAAGCTTCCTGCGCTGTTTCTTCCCGGCTTTCTCGAGCGCTTCGTCGGCGGCATCCACCTCGTCTCGGCTGGGCTTCGGCTTTAGCCTGGCCTTCGGCTTCAGCTCGACGACGTTGCCGGCGCCTTCCTCCTTGCGGGCCGCCTTCCTGGCCTTCGGCGCGGCGCGTTCGAGCTCCGCGAAATGCTCGTCGGCGCTTGCCCGAACGCGTCGGATGACCTTGCCCGGCTCGGCGAGCGGCTCCTCCATCAGCTTCGGATCGGTGACCTCTTCGGCAATGCCCTGCGCAAAGATGTTGGAGTCCGCGCCCCAGGCTTCGAGGGCGGCTTTCCGGCTCGGCGCCGCGACATAAGCGTCATGAAACCCGATCGCAGTCCGGAAGACCTTCAGCTTCTGCTTTCGCTCGGGCTTCTTCGCCATGGCCGTTCAACGCGGAAATCGGAAAAGCGGTGCCGGACGACCGCCGATGCGGCCGTCCGGCGCCTTCCCCAACTCAGTTCGTCTTAGCGGCCGTCCCGGTCACGCTCGATCCGTCGCGTGGATCGGAGCTCACCCAGGTCAGCGACTTGCCGTCGGCCGACACGGTCGAGACGGTCTCGTTCACGACCTTGCCGTCGCGGCTGAAGGTTTCCTTGAGGCCGCCGCCTTCGTTCGCGACGGTGACGGTGCTTCCGCCGATGTCGCCGGTCACCGGGACGGCCGGGCCACCGATCTCGGCCGTGTAGGTCTGGCCCTGCCCCGACCAGGTCACCTTATTGCCTTCGATCTTGTATGTCGCGCTCAAGGCGTCCTCGGAATATTCGTTGACGTGCTCGGCCATCCACGATCCCGAGATCGCATGGGCGCCGGCGGGAGCCGCCCCTACCCGCTTCGAGCTGCTCGCGCCCTCGATCGCCGGAGCGTTCGGGGTCGACGAATCCTTGAACTTGCGGGTCAGCGTATTGCCGTCCGCCGATACCGAGAAGGTCGCTGCAAAGGTGTCCCTGCCTTCCTTCTGACTCTTCCACTCGACGGTCTTGTCGTCGACGGCCTTGATCGACATGTAGTCCGAATAGGGCCGGCCGGTAACCTCATGGAACTGGCCGTCGGCCACGAGATCCACCGGCGGGATGCAGGTGCTGCACTTGAAGCTGCCGTTCTGAAGCAGAAACTCGTCGGGCTTGCCCTCGAACTTGATGCTCTCGCGATCCGTCTTCCAGGAGCCGTTCAGCGCCGACAGGTCGGTCGCCGCGGCTTCGGTTGCCGCGGCTTCATTGCCGGAGGCCGATTCCTGTTGCTTGCAGGCCGGCAGCGCCAGGACGAGCGCGGCCGCGACCGCGGTGGATGTGATCAATTTCATTCGGAACTCCCCTTCAACACGAGGGGCCGCCCCAATTGACCGCCCGCTCGATTGGGCGGCCGCGTCGTATCGACATGGGCGAGGTCGTCCGGGTGCGGGAGACTACGCTTGTTCGATCAAAAGTAAACGGCGTCAATATCCCATAAGAGCAAGGACTTCGCGCCTGCTCCTCTCGTCCGCACGGAAGGTTCCCATCATCCGGCTAGTGGTCATCATGACGCCCGGCGTCTGGACTCCGCGAGCGGTCATGCAGGCGTGGCTCGCCTCGATCACCACCGCGACGCCCTTCGGCTGGAGATGCTCCCAGATCGCGTCCGCGACCTGGGCCGTCAGCCGTTCCTGGACCTGCAGTCGCCGCGCATAGCCGTGCAGGACGCGCGCGAGCTTGCTGATCCCGACGACCCGGTCGCCGGGCAGATAGGCGATCGCCGCCTTGCCGATGATCGGCGCCATGTGATGCTCGCAGTGCGACTGGAAGGGGATGTCCTTCAGAAGCACGATCTCGTCATAACCACCGACTTCCTCGAAGGTGCGGCTGAGGTGGACCGCCGGATCCTCGGCATAGCCTCGGGCATATTCCCTCCACGCCTTGGCGACCCGGCGCGGAGTGTCGAGCAGGCCTTCGCGGTCGGGATCGTCGCCCGCCCAGCGGATCAGGGTGCGGATCGCCTCGCTGACGTCCTTGGGGATCTTGCCGGGCGATGAGGGCTCGACGAGGTCGCCGTCCTCCGGCTCGCCATGTTCGAACGCGCTCATCGACCCAGCTCCATTTGTA
>DASSFK010000271.1:0-2725 GCA_035694565.1 Sphingomicrobium sp. | reverse complement strand
CGTGAACTGGGACCCGAGGTTCCAGACCGCGATCAGCGATCTCGAGGTCGAGAACCGCGAGGTCGAGGGCCACATGTGGCACTTCAAATATCCGCTCGCGGGCGGCGAGACCTACACCTACGTCGAGAAGGACGAGGACGGGAACGTGGTCCTCGAAGAGACACGCGACTACATCTCGATCGCCACGACCCGGCCCGAGACGATGCTCGGCGACGGCGCGGTCGCGGTCCATCCGGGCGACGAGCGCTATCGGCCGATCGTCGGCAAGCTTTGCGAGATCCCGGTCGGGCCGAAGGAGCACCGGCGCCTGATCCCGATCATCACCGACGATTATCCCGATCCCGATTTCGGGTCGGGAGCGGTGAAGATCACCGGCGCGCACGATCTCAACGATTATGGAGTCGCGCAGCGCAACGGCATCCCGATGTATCGGCTGATGGACGGGACCGCGCACATGCGAAGCGACGGACCGTCCTATGAACAGTCCGCAAGACGCGCCGTGGAGATCGCGCGCGGCGCGACGGCGAGCCCGGAGGAAATCGACGCGCTCAACCTCGTGCCCGAGGAGTATCGGGGGCTCGACCGCTATGATGCGCGCAAAGCGGTGGTCGCCGACATCGACGCCGAAGGCCTGATGATCAAGGTCGAGGACAAGCTCATCATGCAGCCGTTCGGCGACCGCTCGGGGCTGGTGATCGAGCCGATGCTGACCGACCAATGGTATGTCGATGCCGAGACGCTCGCGCAGCCGGCGATCGAGGCGGTGCGGTCGGGCGACATCGCGGTCGTTCCGGAGACCTGGAAGAAGACCTGGTTCAACTGGCTCGAGAACATCCAGCCCTGGTGCGTGTCGCGCCAGCTGTGGTGGGGCCATCGCATCCCGGCCTGGTTCGATCCCGCCGGCAATGTTTTCGTCGCGGAAACCTTTGCGGAAGCGCAGCGACAGGCAGGCGAGGGCGTCGAGCTTCGCCAGGACGAGGACGTGCTCGACACCTGGTTCTCATCAGCCTTGTGGCCGTTCGCGACGCTCGGCTGGCCCGACCAGACCCACGACCTTAAGCGGCACTACCCGAACGACGTCCTCATCTCGGGCTTCGACATCATCTTCTTCTGGGATGCCCGGATGGCGATGCAGGGCTTCGAGTTCATGAAGGAGCGCCCGTGGAAGACGCTCTATCTCCATGGCCTGGTCCGCGA
The DNA here is from genome assembly GCA_035694565.1 of Sphingomicrobium sp. GTDB lineage: Bacteria > Pseudomonadota > Alphaproteobacteria > Sphingomonadales > Sphingomonadaceae > Sphingomicrobium. The sequence goes on along the minus strand of DASSFK010000271.1, from coordinate 1,528 downwards.
CGCCAAGGGCCAGAAGATGTCCAAGTCGAAGGGCAATACGGTCGATCCGCTCGGGCTGATCGAACGGTTCGGAGCGGACGCATTGCGCTTCACGCTCGCGGCGATGGAAAGCCAGGGCCGCGACATCAAGCTCGATGAGAGGCGCGTCGAGGGCTACCGCAACTTCGCGACCAAGCTGTGGAACGCCGCCCGCTTCCTGCAGATGAACGGCGTCGGCGCGTCCGGCAGCATTGCCGCGCCCGCGGCCGAGCTTCCGGTCAACCGCTGGATCATCGGCGAGGTGGTCGAGACCCTTGAAAAGCTCGACAAGGCGTTCGACGAACTGCGCTTCGACGAGATGGCCGACACCATCTACCATTTCGTCTGGGGCACCTTTTGCGACTGGTACGTCGAGCTGGTGAAGGGTGCGTTCGACGAGGAGACCAAAGGGGTCGCCGCCTGGGCGTTCGACCAGATCCTCGTCATGCTCCACCCGTTCATGCCGTTCGTCACCGAGGAGCTGTGGAACGCAGATGAGCGGCCCTACGAGCTGATCGTCGCCAGGTGGCCGGAGCCGGATGCCAAGAGCGATCCCGGCGCCAGGGCGGAGATCGAGTGGCTGATCGACCTTGTCAGCGAAATCCGTTCGGCCCGAACCGAGCTCAACGTGCCGCCGTCGGCCAAGCTCCACCTGTTCGCCACCAATGCCCCGGACGAGACTGCGTCTCGCCTCGATCGCTTCCACGCGATGCTGACCCGGCTGGCCCGCCTCGAATCGATCCAGTGGTCGCCGTTCGATGGTTCGGGAGCGGCGCAGGTCGTCGTCCAGGGTACGACCTACGCGCTTCCGCTCGAAGGCGTGATCGACCTCGAGGCTGAGCGCGGGCGCCTGTCGAAGGCCGCAGGAGTCGCGGAGAAGGAGCGCGACAGCCTTGCGCAGCGCCTCTCCAACCCGAGCTTCACCGAACGGGCCAAGCCGGAAGCGGTCGAGAAGGCGCGGCTGGACCATGCCGAGAAGTCGGCTGAGGCCGAACGCTATCGTGCTGCGTTGGAGAGGCTCGGATAAAGTCTCGCCCCGTGAAGGCGGGAGCAGAGCGAGACACGAAGCTAAGAGGGCCCGTGCCCTCGTGAGGAAACACGTGGAGGGTTGATGGCAGACGCGGGAGCGCGGTCGCGCGGCGACCTGACGCAGGGCAGCATCGGGCCGACCCTGCTTCGCTTCGCAATTCCGACACTGGCGTCGTCGATCTTCCAGTCGCTGAACGGTACGGTCAACGCGATCTGGGTCGGCCGCTTCCTCGGCGAGCACGCGCTTGCGGCAACCTCGAACGCCAACATGGTCATGTTCCTTTTGACCGCGTTCGTGTTCGGCTTCGGAATGGCCTCGACCATCCTCATCGGCCAGTATTGGGGCCGCCGCGACGTCGAGGAAGCCCGCAAGATCTTCGGAACCGCCGCCGGTGCCTTCGGGATGATCACCATCCTCATCGCGGTCGCCGGCTGGTTCCTCTCGCCCGCGATCCTCGGCGCGCTCGGGACCCCGGGAGAC
>DASSFK010000270.1:0-5312 GCA_035694565.1 Sphingomicrobium sp. | reverse complement strand
CTTCTTCACGAACCACTTCGGGCTCCAGTCTTTCCCGCTGCGCCACATAGTTCATCTGGTCGGTAGTGACTGCGCGCCGCGCGTCGTGGATCTGAGTACGAATCAAGGCTTGCGTGTGAGGCATTTTGTTGATCATATTCTGGGCTCTCTTTATCGAAATCTTCTACACCTCGGTGTACGCCTCTGGTGCAAAGCCAGGTGATTCCGTCCTCGCCGGAGTACCGATTAGCCCAGGACCGGCGGAGCGCTTTGAGTATTCGGTCAATTCCTGCAGCCATTGAAAGGTCGCGGAGGACAGCGAGGTATCGGGGCAGCGCCAGCGCCAGTTTCCGTCGGCACGGCCAGGCACGTTCATTCGAGTTCCGGCGCCCAAGTCGAGCAGATCCTGTAACGGAGCAATCGATAGCGCCGCCACCGACGACCATGCCAGACGGATCATTTCCGGAGCGGCTTCGGCACTATCGCCCGGTCGGCGCTTGAGGTAACTCCACAAGTTCTGTCTCTGGTCACCAGGCAATTCTTCGTACCATTGGCGAGTCGGGGCGTTGTCATGAGTGCCCGTATACACGACTGTGTTGGGGACAAAGTTCTCGGGGAGATATGGATTGTCTGTATGGCCGTCGAAGGCGAATTGCAGCACACGTGTACCCGGCACCTGAAATTCATCGCGCAACGCTTGCACGTCGGGCGTGATCAGGCCCAGGTCCTCGGCGATGAACGGTAGACGACCCAGCTCTCTCTGCACCGCCTGGAAAAAGCCAGCGCCCGGGCCCGGCACCCACTGTCCGGAGTGAGCCGTTGGCGCGCCGGCTGGAACGTGCCACGCGGCCGCGAACCCACGGAAGTGGTCGAGACGAATCACATCCACGTGAGCCAGCAGCGCACGCAAGCGGGCAATACACCACCGATAACCAGTCGAGCGAAGGGCGTCCCAGTTGTAGACGGGGTTTCCCCACAACTGCCCCTGCGCGCTGAAATAATCGGGTGGAACTCCGGCGACGAAGCGCGGCCGGCGCTGCTCGTCCAACAGGAACAGCTCCGGGTCAGCCCAAACATCACTGGAATCCGGGGAAACGAAAAACGGCAGGTCGCCGATCAAGCATACGCCCCTGGCATGGGCGTACTGCTTGAGTTGCTCGGCCTGGCGGAGCAGCAGAAATTGTTCCAAACGAAACTGATCGATTTGAATTGCCAGCTCGCGCCGCGCCTTAGCGAGAGCATCTGGGTTACGCTGAGCCAACTCTTCCGGCCATTCGAGGTAGTAAGCACCGCCATACTTGGTTTTCAGTGCTCGAAATAGCGCATAGTCTTCGAGCCAATGTTCTTGCGTTGCACAGAACTCGTCGTAGGAAGGCCGCAGGTCTTTGCGCGTTCCGGCTTTGAACTTTGTCCACGCCTTTTCGAGTAATCGCTGTTTGAACGGGATGACGGAGTCGTAGTCGACCTCGTCCGATGCGAAGTGAGATTCGCAATCGCTCGCCTCTAGCAGTCCGTCCGAAACGAGGCCGCTGGGACTGATCAGCAGCTCGTTGCCGGCAAACGACGATAATGATTGATACGGCGAGTTACCATAACCGGTTGGGCCGAGCGGTAGCGCCTGCCACCATCTCTGGCCAGCTTCATGGAGGCGATTGACCCACAGAAATGCCGACGGTCCCAGATCACCGATACCGTAAGGCGAGGGCAAAGACGTGAGGTGCAGCAGTAAGCCAGAAGCGCGATAATCGGGCGGAAACGGCGGAACGTTTGTAGGCCCCCCGCTACTGCTCATCGTTGGACTCCCGTCTGTGAAACGACTGCTGAGGAACCCAACGCATTGTTGACCATCGCCCGGGCTTCGCTCACGATAGCGTCGAGATGCGCCTCGCTCTTGAAGCTCTCCGCATAGATCTTGTAAATATTCTCGGTGCCAGACGGCCGAGCGGCGAACCAGCCGCTGGTGGCTACCACTTTCAGCCCGCCGATGGGAGCGTTATTGCCGGGCGCCTTGGTCAACTTCGCGGCGATGGGCTCGCCTGCTAGATTCGACTCCTTCACTGCTTCCGGCGAAAGTTTTTGCAATTTTGATTTCTGCTCGGGGGTGGCGGGCGCATCGATACGCGTGTAATAAGGGGTACCGAACTCCGCGGTCAGTTCACGAAAATGCTGGCCCGGATCCTTGCCTGTGCGGGCGGTAATCTCGGCCGCCAGCAGGTCCATAATCGGCCCGTCCTTGTCGGTGGTCCATACCGTTCCGTCAAGCCGAAGAAAACTCGCTCCCGCACTCTCTTCCCCACCGAAACAGTAAGAGCCGTTGACGAGCCCTGCCACAAACCACTTGAAGCCCACCGGTACTTCGCGCAGTTCGCGGCCGAGCTTTTTGACGACTTTGTCGATCATGCTGCTGCTCACCAGGGTCTTTCCGACGGCGACTTCCTGACGCCACTGGGAGCGGTGCGTGAGCAGATAGCGAATAGCCACGGCGAGAAAATGGTTTGGGTTCATCAACCCGGCAGTGGGCGTCACAATTCCGTGCCGATCCGAGTCCGGATCGTTGGCGAACGCCACCTGGAATTGATCCTTCAGTTTGACCAGCCCGGCCATCGCATAGGGACTCGAACAATCCATGCGGATCTTGCCGTCGTGATCGACGGTCATGAAGGAAAAAGTCGGATCAATCACCGGGTTGACAACGGTGATATCCAGTCCGTAGGTCGAGTTGATCGGCTCCCAGTACGGCCGCGCGGCTCCACCCAGGGGATCCACACCAAGCTTGAGCTTGGCGCCGCGAATCGCATCCATGTCGACGACGTTCTTGAGATCGCGAACGTACGGCAGCATTAGGTCTTCCTGGTGCGTACAAGCCGCTTGGATAGCTTTACTGAACGGCAGTCGCTTGACCCCCACATTGCCTGTTCGCAACAATTCGTTCGCCCGGCTTTCGACCCAGTGGGTCACGTCCGTATCGGCGGGGCCGCCGTTGGTCGGGTTGTACTTGAAGCCTCCGTCCTCGGGGGGGTTGTGCGATGGCGTGATGACAATGCCGTCAGCGAGATGCTCCCTGCGACTGCGGTTGTAAACGAGAATGGCTCGCGAGATAACGGGGGTTGGAGTTACGCCGTCGCTTTGCTGGATGACGGTCTCCACGTTGTTCGCCGCCAGGACCTCGAGTGCGGTGCGCTGTGCGGGCGCGGACAGCGCGTGGGTGTCTTTTCCCATATAGAGTGGACCGTCAGTGCCCTTCTCCCGCCGGTAGTCGCAGATCGCCTGAGTAATCGCCAGAATGTGCGCCTCGGTAAATGTGCCGTGCCAAGGCGAACCGCGGTGTCCGCTGGTGCCGAAGCTGACGAGTTGGTTGGGATCATGGAGGTCGGGATGGCGCGCAAAATAGTCCCTCTCGAGGCGAGCGACGTCCAGCAGCATCTCCTTCGGAGCCGGTTTGCCTGCGAACGGAGAAATCGTGCTTTCGTGGGGTTCCGCTGCCATTGACCGTGTTTCTACGGTATTGGGCATGGTTCCACCTTCCAAATGTCGGCTGCATATTCGGCAATGGTGCGGTCGCTTGAGAATCTCCCGGAACTCGCTACATTCAGGATTGCTTTGTGCGCCCATGCGCCGGGATCGGCATACAATGCGCCGAGCCGTTCGTGCGCCTGGCAGTAGGAGGTCAGGTCCGCCAAGTGCATATAGTGATCGCCCTGGGTCAGGAGCGTATCGCGCAATGGAGCGAATACGCCTGCTTCGTGGCGGCTGAAGTGGTCAGAGAAAATGAGGTTTAGAGCCGCTCGAGTCTCCGGCTCATTTTCATAGTGCCACTGCGGACTATACCAGCCACGGCTGTTCTCGACTTGATCTACCGTGAGGCCGAACAGGAAGAAGTTCTCCTCCCCTGCCTCCTCCGCCATTTCGATGGTCGCGCCGTCGCGCGTTCCGACCGTCAGGGCTCCGTTCATCATGAACTTCATGTTGCTCGTGCCGCTAGCTTCGTAGCCGGCGGTGGAGATCTGGTTAGAGACATCGCTGGCCGGAATAAGCCGTTCTGCCAGTGAAACGTTGTACTCGGGAAGAAAAACGATCTTGAGTCGGCCGCGTACGGCAGGGTCACCGTCAATTGTGGCCGCCAGGTTGTTGATGAACTTTATGATGAGTTTGGCCAAGCGGTACGCTGGCGCTGCTTTGCCGGCAAAGAAGAATGTGCGCGGCACCATCTCCATGGCTGGATTTTCCCGAAGCCGGTTATAAATGATGACGATCCGTAAGGCATTCAACAATTGTCGCTTATACTCGTGGATGCGCTTGACCTGGCAGTCGAAGATCGTGCCCGGATCCACGGTTTGCCCCGACGTCGACTTCAGCCAATTGGCGAATTGGGTTTTGGCCTCGCGCTTTGACGCGAGAAACGCTTCCTGAAAGCTATGATCGTCGGCAAGTGGTTTAAGTTTGTTGAGTTGGCTAAGGTCAGTAGTCCACCGGTCGCCGATGGCCTCGGTGATTGCATGAGCCAGCCCGGGATTGGCTTCCAGAAGCCACCGCCGCGGCGTCACCCCGTTGGTTTTGTTATTGAAGCGCTCTGGATACATCTCCGCCAGATCCGCGACCGTCGTCTTCTGCAGAAGTTTGGAGTGAACCGCAGCGACACCGTTGGTGCTGTGCGAACCAACAATCGCCAGGTGGGCCATGCGGATTTTGCGCTGGCTGCCCTCTTCGACAAGACTTACGCGAGCCGCTCGACCGTTATCGCCTGGGAACCGCACGCGAACCTCATCGAGGAAACGCCGGTTGATCTCGTAAATGATCTCTAAGTGTCGAGGGATAAGATCCTCGAACAGGTCGACGGGCCACTTCTCAAGCGCTTCCGGCAGCAGCGTGTGATTCGTGTAAGCGAGCGTTCTCTTGGTCAAATTCCACGCTAGGTCCCATCCCAACTGAGCGTCATCCAGCAAGATTCGCATCAACTCAGCGACGGCCAACGAGGGATGCGTGTCATTGAGCTGGAGTGCCGCCTTCTCAGGCAGCTGCTCCCAATCTTTATTAAACCGTTGGAACCGCCGGACGATGTCAGCGAGTGAGCACGCCACCAGGAAGTATTCCTGGACGAATCGTAGTCCTTGCCCAATCGTCGTTGAGTCGTCGGGATACAGCACGCGCGTGAGCGACTCCGCCTCGAGCGTGTCCCCCAGGGCTCCCACAAAATCACCGGTACCAAATTCCTGGAAATCGAAGTAGTTCGGCGCAGCTGCCGCCCACAGCCGGAGCGTGTTGATCGTTTTTCCTCCGTAGCCTACAACAGGTCGGTCAAACGGAATGCCGATCAGGGTTGATGGCCGTCCACG
>DASSFK010000269.1:0-6956 GCA_035694565.1 Sphingomicrobium sp. | reverse complement strand
CTTGGAATGCAGATGGCCTGCATCGAGGCCGCCCGAAACACTGCCGGCATCCCAGAGGCCTCCACCACCGAATTCGGCCCGACGCCGGAGCCGGTGGTCGGCCTTATCACCGAGTGGATGAGCGAAGAGGGCCTTCAGGAGCGCGCCGCGGGAGGTGATCTTGGAGGCACGATGCGGCTGGGTGCCTATAAGGCGAAGCTCGATGGAAACAGCGTGGTGCGCGGCATCTACGGGCAGGACGAGATCAGTGAGCGCCATCGTCATCGCTACGAGGTGAACAGCCATTACAAGGACGCGCTGGAAAAGGGCGGTCTCGTCTTCTCTGGAATGTCGCCGGACGGGCGCCTTCCTGAGATTGTGGAACGCCCGGATCATCCCTGGTTTATCGGCGTCCAGTTCCACCCAGAACTGAAGAGCCGGCCATTCGAACCACATCCGCTCTTCGCAGGCTTCATCGAGGCAGCGCTCAAGCAGTCGCGTCTGGTTTAATTCAGGTTAGGCACTAAATCGGGCTCTCCATGACCAACACTATGTCTACCCGCGTCGCGATTCTCGGCTCCGGCCCGGCTGGCCTGACCGCCGCCATCTATGCCGCGCGAGCAGGTCTTTCGCCGATCGTCATCCAGGGCATCCAGCCCGGCGGCCAGCTGACCACGACCACTGACGTCGAGAATTATCCGGGCTTCCGCGATGTGATCCAGGGTCCTTGGCTTATGGAAGAAATGCAGGCGCAGGCCGAGCATGTCGGTACGCGCATGGTCTGGGATCATATTTCTGCGGTCGACTTGAAGAGCCGCCCGATTCGGCTGACGGGGGACAGCGGCACCCAATATTTCGCGGACACGCTTATCATCGCGACCGGCGCCCAGGCGAAGTGGCTCAATCTCCCATCGGAAGAGCACATGAAGGGCAGGGGAGCCTCTGCCTGCGCGACCTGCGACGGCTTCTTCTATCGCGGCAAGCGCGTCGCGGTGATCGGCGGCGGCAATACGGCGGTCGAGGAAGCGCTCTACCTGACCAATCACAGCCACGATGTCACCCTGATCCACCGCCGCGATAGCCTTCGCGCTGAGAAAATCCTGCAGGATCGGCTGTTCGCCAACCCGCACATCAAGGTCATCTGGGATTCGGAAGTCACCGAGTTTGTCAGCGGCGGCGAGCCGGAAGCGCTCGTCGGCCTGGACGTCAAGAACCGCCTGACCGGCGAGGTCTCGCGCGTCGACGTGGAAGGCGCGTTTGTCGCTATCGGCCACAAGCCGGCGACGGAGCTGTTTGATGGCCAGCTTAAGCTCGACAGTGACGGCTATCTGGAAGTTGAGACGGGTACCACGAAGACCAGCATTCCGGGCGTGTTCGCCTGCGGCGACGTCATGGACAAAATCTACCGGCAGGCGGTGACCGCGGCCGGCACGGGCTGCATGGCGGCACTGGATGCTGAGAAATATCTCGCGGCTCAGGAATTCGAGGCTCTCGCGGCGGAATAGCCAGCGGCGCTTACCTCGCTCAGAAATTCGCCGACGCCGCCTCCTTGCAGAAATGCGGGATCAGCGGCTCTGGAGTCGATCGACGAAGGCCAAAAGGCTGCCAAAGCTGGCGAAGTCTTCGGCATCGACGTCGTCGTCCTCGATAAGGATTCCGAGCCGTTCTTCGAGTGCCGTCAGAAAACTTGCGACCGCCATCGAATCGAACTCGGGCAGGGAACCGAATAGCGCAGTGCTCTCGGCAAAGCCGCTGACCTGAGCTTCGGCGAGGCCGAGCACCCGCGATAAAAGCTCGCGCAATGTTACTTCGGCGATAACCTCATCGGGCGCTTTTTCGGCCTTGTGCAGCACGCTCGCGGCCCTAGTCGAAGACCATTGTTACAGCAACAACATTGCCTAGCGACGCACTCGCGGCGATGACGGCGGGGTGACGCCGGATCCGACGCCTTTCCCGCTCGATCATCTGATTGGCCGTGGTGTGCCGGATGCTCCAGCGCTGACGGCAGGGAAGGAAGTGCTGACCTACGCCGAGCTGGAGAACGAGGTCGCCCGGACTGCCGCGACGCTTCTCGCGCATGACCTCAGCCCCGGCGATCGCGTCGCGAGCTGGATGGGCAAGACGAAAATGGCGTGCCTCCTGCCCGTTGCAGCGGCTCGAGCCGGTCTGGTGCATGTCCCAATCAATCCGGTGCTCAAGCGCGCACAGGCCGCCCACATACTGGCGGATAGCGGTGCGCGGCTGCTGATTGCCAACGAAGCTCGACTGGCATCGCTGGAGGGCGCCGATCGGTCTGAAGCGGATCTCGTTGCCCTGGAACAATGGCAGGCAAGCGGCGGGACACTCGGACCCTCTTCGCGCGACCCGGGCGAGTTGGCGGCGTTGCTCTACACGTCCGGTTCGACCGGAAAGCCGAAGGGTGTGATGCTGAGCCACGCCAATCTCTGGCTCGGAGCGATCAGCGTCGCCCATTATCTGCGCCTGGAGTTTAATGACCGAACGCTGGCCGTCCTCCCGCTAGCGTTCGACTATGGCCAAAACCAATTGCTCTCGACATGGGCGGCCGGGGGGCATGCGATTGCCTTCGACTACCTGCTACCGAGGGATGTCGTTCGCGCCGTCGGGCGTCATGACGTCACTGTCCTTGCAGGCGTTCCGCCCCTCTGGATCCAGCTTACCGAAGCGGACTGGTCGAAGGGCGAAGGCACTTCCCTTCGGACGCTAACGAACAGCGGCGGCCACTTGCCGGAGACGATCTTTCGCCGCCTCCGGTCGCTGTTTCCGCAGGCGAAAATCCATCTCATGTACGGCCTTACCGAGGCATTTCGTTCGACGAGTCTCGATCCAAAGCTGGCCGACGAGCACCCCGAAAGTGTCGGCAAATCGATCCCCTTTGCTGAGGTCATGATCGTCGCCGACGATGGAAGCGAAGCGGCAACAGGATTGGAAGGCGAACTCGTTCACGCCGGTCCGCTGGTGGCTCAAGGCTATTGGCAGGATCCGGAGAAGACGGCCGCTCGCTTCAAGCGAGCACCCGATTTCTCGCGATTTGGCGGCACAGCCGTCTGGTCCGGCGACCGCGCCGTTCGCGGGAATGATGGCCTGATCCGCTTCCGAGGTCGCGACGACGCGATGATCAAGGTCAGCGGCAATCGCTTGAGCCCAACCGAGATTGAAGAGGCTGCGCTTGCCAGCGGTGCAGTCTGCCAGGTGATCGCGCTCGGGGTGAAGGATGAACGCCTCGATCAGGCCGTGAAGCTCATCGCTGTCGCAGATGGAAACGCCGCCGAGGAGCGATTGAGGGCCTATTTCGCGAAGGAACTCCCGGCCTACATGCAGCCGAGGGACATTGTCTGGCTCGACACCTTGCCCGTCTCGGCGAACGGCAAGGTCGACCGGGCCGCGCTGGTGAAGGAGTTTGCGTGAAGCCGATGGGCCCAATCCCGCGCGGCTTTGAGGCCGACCGTGAGGGGAATCTGCTGATCGGCGGTCACTCCGCCGCTGACTTGGTCGCCGAGGCCGGCGGCACACCTCTGTTCGCCTACGACACCGCGGTTATCCAGCGCCAGATCGACCTCTTCCGGGCAACGATGCCGCCGACTATCGCACTTCATTATGCCGTAAAAGCAAACTCCTACGCGCCATTGCTTGCATGGATTGCGGACAAGGTTGATGGCCTTGACGTCGCTTCGGCCGGGGAACTCGGGCGGGTCGCGCATCTCGGACTTCCCATCAGTTTTGCGGGCCCCGGCAAGACCGATCAGCAGCTCGAAGCCGCCATCCGCGCCGGCGTGACAATCAACCTTGAAAGCGAAGGCGAGGCGGAGAGGGCGATTGGGATTGCCGCCACTGGCAGCCGGCCCCCCCGACTTGCGGTTCGCGTGAATCCGCCCTTCGTCCTCAAAGGTGCCGGTATGAAAATGGGCGGACTGGCAAGCCAGTTTGGTGTCGACCATGATCGCGCGGCCGCCCTTATTCGACGTTTGATCGAAACGGGATGTGACTGGCGCGGGTTGCACATTTTCACGGGCAGCCAGTCGCTTCACGCGGACGCCTTGATTGAGGCACAGGCGGCAACGGTCGCCTTGGCCGCTGAGATCGCCGAGCAAGTCGGTACAGCCCCGCCGGAAGTGAATCTAGGCGGCGGGTTCGGTATTCCTTATTTTCCGGGCGACCAGTCGCTCGACGTCGAAGCCGTCGGTACAGCGCTGGCCAAGGTGCTGGAAGAGCGTCCGAAAATTCTCGCTGAGACCAGATTTGCGCTTGAGCTTGGCCGCTGGCTGGTAGGTGAGGCCGGTGTCTACCTGACCCGCCTGGTGGACCGGAAGGAAAGCCGTGGCGAGACCTTCCTGATTACCGACGGAGGATTGCAGCACATGCTCGCCGCGTCAGGCAATTTCGGCCAGCTTCTCCGCCGCAACTATCCTGTGGCCATCGCGAATCGATTTGGCCTGGAGGTGACAGAGGAGGCAACGGTCACCGGCTGCCTCTGCACGCCGCTGGACCTGCTGGCGCATGACGTTGAACTTCCGCGCGCCAGGATCGGCGATCTGGTCGCGGTCTTTTGTGCGGGCGCCTACGGCCTCAGCGCGAGCCCACAGGAGTTCCTGAGCCAGCCTCGCGCTCGCGAGATTCTGGTCTAGGGGTAGACCGCCTCAACGAAATAGAGCCCTTCGGGAGGCGCATTGAGGCCCAGCTCGGCGCGATCCCGAGCTTCAAGCGCTCGCCGCATATCCTCAGGTCGCCACTGGCCGCGCCCGACGAGTGCAAGGCAGCCGACCATCGACCGGACCTGGTGGTGGAGGAAGCTTCGAGCGGCCGCCTCCAGGTGGATTTCCTCGCCGACGCGCTTCACATCGAGGCGATCGAGTGTCTTTACCGGGCTATCGGACTGACAATGGACCGAGCGGAAGGTGGTGAAGTCATGCCGACCGATCAGCATGGCCGCTCCGGCGGCCATCGCCTCGACGTTCAGCGGCGCGGCGGCATGCCAAACGCGTCCGCGATCAAGTGCCGGCGGGGCGCGCCGATTGAGTATTCGGTACAGATACTTGCGGCCGATACATGAGAAACGGGCGTGCCAGTCGTCGGCAACTCGCTCGACCGCGGTGACCGAAATGGGATTGGGCCGGACCAGCGCATTGACGCCTTCGCGAAGCCGATGCTCCGTGACAGGCTTCGCGACATCAACGTGGGCGGACATCGCCAGGGCATGAACTCCGGCGTCGGTGCGGCCCGCGGCGTGCACGGCCGTCAATTGGCCCGTCATGCGATGAATGGCTTCTTCCAGCGCCTGCTGCACCGAGGGGCCGTGGTCCTGCCGTTGCCAGCCCATGAAGGGCCGCCCGTCGAACTCGACCGTGAGCCGCCAGCGAGTCACGGCAGGATGGTGCCCTTCGGAATTGCGAAACCGCGAACAAGCTCATCGACGGTCATTGCGCTCCGTCCAGCGCGTTGAACTTGCAAGAGGCGCACCCGGCCGGTTCCTGCGGCGACGCTCAGGCAATCGTCGAGGACCTCACCGGGCACTCCCGAAGCGTCATCGCCTGCCCGTGCGTCGAGAAGCTTGATGCGCTCGCCACTGGCTTCGAACCAGGCGCCGGGCCAGGGCGCGAAGGCCCGAACCTGGCGTTCGATCTCGATCGCCGGCTTGCTCCAGTCGATCCGCGTCTCAGCCTTGTCGATCTTTGGCGCGTAGGTCGCGCCTTTGTCCGGTTGTTGCTCAGGAGGGTTGCGTTGGTCGAGCCACGCAAGCAGCGAGGAAGCACCCAATTTAGCCATTTCATCCGTAACTTGACCGGCATTCTTGTGATTCAGCTCAAGCTCGCGCTTCAGCAGCATCGGGCCGGTATCGAGACCCGCGTCCATCTGCATGATGGTCACGCCGCTGACTGGATCGCCGGCAAGGATTGCCCGTTGGATCGGCGCCGCGCCCCGCCAGCGCGGAAGAAGCGACGCGTGGACATTCACGCAGCCCAGTTCCGGCGCATCAAGGATCGGCTTCGGCAAGATCAGTCCGTAGGCGGCCACCACTGCCAGTTCGGAGTCCAGCGCGTTGAATCTGGCCTGCTCTTCCTCATTCCGAAGAGACTTTGGCGTGCGAACGTCGAGGCCGAGCTCGTCAGCCCGCGCATGAACGGCGGTTTTCCGGTCAGCCTTGCCGCGCCCTGCGGGTCGAGGCGGCTGGCAGTAGACCGCAACGACCTCATGACCCGCTCCTACCAGTGCGTTGAGCGTGGGCACCGCAAAAGCCGGACTTCCCATGAAGATGATCCGCATCGCTGCGCCCTATGGCGGACAGCAGGGAATTTGCCTACCTCACCGCTGCAATGGCTTCCGAGGAGATCGAGGCGCTATCAGGCGCGCTGGCACGGCTGCCGGGCCTTGGGCCCCGGTCGGCGCGTCGTGCCGTGCTGCATCTCATGAAGAAGCGGCAGACCGCGCTCGAGCCGCTGCTGTCGGCGCTCCAGCGGGTTGCCGACAAGCTTTCGACCTGCTCGAACTGCGGAAACCTCGACACGTCTGATCCGTGCGGCATCTGCCGCGATCCGCGAAGGGACGACAAGAGCCTCTGCGTCGTCGAGGAAGTCGCGGATTTGTGGGCACTTGATCGGTCGCGCCTGTTTCCCGGGCGATATCATGTGCTTGGAGGACGTCTTTCGGCTCTGGAGGGCGTTCGGCCGGAAGACCTGGCGATCGATGCGCTCATTCAGCGCGTCGCGAAAGGCGGCATCGATGAAGTCGTTCTGGCGATGAATGCCACTCTCGAGGGCCAGACGACCGCGCACTATCTCGCGGAGCGGTTGGAGAAATTCCCGATCCGCCTCACCCAGCTCGCCCATGGTCTCCCGGTTGGAGGCGAGCTCGATTACCTCGACGAGGGCACCCTGGCGCAGGCCCTTCGCGCTCGTCGTCCGATTGCTTGAAGCGACTGGGCTGAAAGACTAAATCAACACCATGGCCATTCGATCGATCAT
>DASSFK010000268.1:0-3779 GCA_035694565.1 Sphingomicrobium sp. | reverse complement strand
TTCGACGAGGTGCTGCGCCTGCTCGATTCGATCCAGCTGACCGCCAAGCATTCGGTGGCGACGCCGGTCAACTGGAAGCAGGGCGAGGACTGCATCATCGTTCCCTCGCTCTCGGACGAGGCTGCTCGCGAGAAATTCCCGAACGGCTGGAAGACGGTGAAGCCCTACCTGCGCACGGTTCCGCAGCCAGGCAAGGAAGAGACGGTCGAGCAGAAACTCGAGGCCCCGCTCGCCCAGTAAGCCGGACTACCGGGCGGGCGTCAGCTTCAGCAGGCGTCCGCCCGGCCCATCCTCCAGAAGATAGACCTCGCCCTTGGGTCCCTGGTCGACCGCTCGGATCCGCGCGCCCATATCCCACTGATCGGCTTTCCGCGCCTGATCCTTGTCGATGTCGACGTGGATGAAGGCCTCGCCCGAGAGGGCGGGAATGAGCGCATCGCCTTTCCACTGCGGAAACAGGTCGCCCGAGTAGATCAGCAGCCCTGCGGGCGAAATCGACGGATCCCACCAGACCTTTGGCTCCTCGAAACCCCGGCCCTTATGGTCGTCGGGAATGTCGCGACCGTCGTAATGGGTACCGTAAGAGGCCTTCGGCCAGCCGTAGTTCTTGCCCTCGACGATGAGATTGACCTCGTCGCCGCCGCGCGGACCCATTTCACTTTCCCACAGCCGGCCGTCCGGCGCGAAGGCAAGCCCCAGAACGTTGCGGTGGCCCATGGTGTAATAAGGTCCGCCGATCCGCTGGCCCTCGTCGGTCATGTGGATGATCTTTCCCAGATCGACGCCTGGATCCTGCGCCGGATCGAACTTCTGGCGCTCGCCCGAGGAGACGAACATCGTTCCGTCCGGCGCGAAGGCGATCCGCTCGGAATAGTGACCGCCTCCGGTCACCTTCGGCGACTGCCGCCAGACGATCCTGAAGCCGTCGAGGCGAGGCTGTCCCGATCCGAGGATCAGTCGCCCGTATCCAATGACGGCGCCGCTGGTGCCGTTCGGACCGGCCTCCGGAAAGCTCAGATAAATGCGCTGATTCCCCGCAAAGCCGGGGTGGGCGACGACCTCCGCGAGCCCGCCCTGGCCCTCGACATGAACGGCAGGAACACCAGCCACCTGTTGCTTCTGTCCGCTGGTCACGTCGACCAGCCAGAGCTTGCCGGCCTTTTCGGTGACGAGAGCCATGTTCGTCTTGGGAACGCCGCTGCCCGGCAGAAAATCCATGGCCCAAGGAGCCTCGAAGCGCGTTACCTCAGAGGCAATGAAAGGCTTTTGGGATGAAGACTGCTGTGCGGAAGAGCTCGGAGCAGCGCCGCAGGCGGCAAGTATCAGAAGCGTTGCACCTTGTATTAAGCGTAGGGTCATCCGAACTGTTCCTTCGACGTAACGGTCCTCTTGGACCGCCTGGACAGGCTAGACATGCAACCTTGTAGCCTACTTTCGCTGGCCACCGCGGTTCCCCCGCACATCATCTCGCAGAAGGATGCGAAGGTTCGCGCCCGCGAGGCCTTCGGCGGCAACAAGGCGCTGTTCGACCGCCTCTCGGGTGTGTTCGACAATGCCGGGATCGCACAGCGCCACATCGTTGCTCCACAGGATTGGTATATGTCTGCCCATGGCTGGCATGACCGGAACGCCGTCTATCTGGAAGCCGCCGAGAGCTTGTTCGTCGAGGCAGGGAGCGCCGCCATCGAAAAGGCGGGCCTGAAGCCGAGCCAGATCGATGGGGTGGTGACGGTTTCGACGACCGGCATCGCGACTCCGAGCCTGGAAGCACGGGCCGGGCCGAGGATGGGGCTGCGCGACGATGTTCGGCGGGTTCCAATATTCGGCCTGGGCTGCGCCGGCGGAGTGAACGGTCTGGCGACGGCCTCTCGGCTCGCGGCCTCGGAGCCGGGGTCGAACTGGCTGTTCGTCACGGTCGAGACCTGCTCGATCTCCATCCGCCTCGACAGCGCGGACCCGGCGGCCATCGTCGCCACCGCCTTGTTCGGGGACGGAGCGGCCGCAGCGGTCGTGAGCAGCGGCGAGCACAGCCTCGCACGGATCACGGGGTCGGCCGAGAAGCTTTTTCCCGCGACTCTGCGAATCATGGGCTGGGACGTTGAAGATCCAGGTCTCGCGGTGGTCTTCGACCGGGCGATTCCTCCCTTCATCGAGGAAAATCTGGCCGCGACGATCGATCAGATGTGCGCAAGCCTCGGCGTGGAGTTCGAGGACATCGACCGGCTTTGCTGCCATCCAGGCGGAGTAAAGGTCATCGACGCGATCGAGACGGCGCTTGAGCTTAATCAGGGCGAGCTCAACATCGAGCGCGAAGTGCTTCGCGACTTCGGCAATATGAGCGCTCCAACGGTGATGTTTGTCCTCGAGCGATTGCTGGAACGAGGGCTTCCCGACCGGGTGCTGATGACCGCCTTTGGACCGGGCTTCACCTGCGCCGGATTAACGCTGGAGGCGGCGTGAGCGGCAGCGTCTGGGCGGCTGTCGCGATCCTCGGTTTCGTCACTCTTCAGAGGCTGCTCGAGCTGCGCCTTGCGGACGGCAACAGCCGGCGGCTGATCGCGAACGGCGCGGTTGAATTTGGACGGGGCCATTATCCCTTCATCGTCGCGCTGCACATGATCTGGCTCGCAGCCTTGTGGTGGCGGGCTCCGGGGCGACCGATCAACCTTCCGTTGTTCGGCCTGTTCGTACTGCTTCAGCTCGGCCGGGTCTGGGTCATCCGGACGCTCGGCGAGCGCTGGACGACCCGAATCATCGTCAAGCCGGGCGCTCCGCTCGTTCGGGCCGGGCCGTACCGGCTGCTCAATCATCCGAACTATCTCATCGTGGCGCTGGAGATCGCGGTCCTGCCACTGGTGTTCGGTCTATGGCAGATTGCGATTGTCTTCAGCCTGTTCAACGCGGTCGTGCTCGCGGTCCGCATCCGCACCGAGAACGACGCCCTCCGCAGCTTGCGCGCCTAGTTGTTCACTACTATATCGAACTCCTCTCCTCGACATCGTCAGATGCCTGAGGCTGGGGCCCCACGGCTCCGGTCCAAGAGACGTTTGAGCATTGAAAGACCGAATGACCGATACTGCCGCGCTGACTGCATTGCTGGAACCCGAGGTGGAAAGCCTCGGCTATCGGCTCGTGCGCGTGGCGATCGTCGGCGGCCGTTCGGACCCGACGCTGCAGGTGATGGCCGAGAACCCGGCCACGCGTCAGCTCGACCTTAGCGACTGCGAGAAAATCTCGCGGAAGCTGTCCGAAACGCTGGACGCCCTTGAAGCCGAAGGCCGCGATCCGATCGAGGGCGGATACCGCCTCGAGGTCAGTTCGCCCGGAATTGATCGTCCGCTCACGCGGCTGGCAGACTTCGACGACTGGAAGGGTCACGAGGCGCGAGTCACGCTCGCCGACCAGATCAACGGCCGCAAGCAATTCTCGGGGACTCTCGCCGGAACTGGCGAGGGTGATGCCGTCCACGTCACCGGCAAGGACGGGAACGACTATGTGATTCCGTTTTCGTCGATTCACTCGGCCAAGCTTCTTTTGACCGACAAGCTCATCAACGCAACCGCGCCGCTCAGCACCGAGGGCGCCGACACAATTCAGACTGTAGAGGACTAAACACATGGCCACTGCCGCCCCGCCCATCGCTTCCGCGAACAAGGCCGAGCTGCTTGCAATTGCAGACGCAGTCGCTCGCGAGAAGCTGATCGACCGCGGCATCGTCATCGAGGCGATGGAGGATGCGATCCAGCGTGCGGCCCGTGCCCGCTACGGCGCCGAGAACG
>DASSFK010000267.1:0-2739 GCA_035694565.1 Sphingomicrobium sp. | reverse complement strand
GAGTTGATGCAATAGCGCTCGCCGGTGGGCGGCGGTCCGTCGGGAAAGACGTGGCCCTGGTGCGACCCACAGCGAGCACAGACGATCTCGGTCCTGACCATTCCGTAGCTGGTGTCGCGGATGTACTTGAGGTGATCGGCGTTGAACGGCTGAGTGAAGCTCGGCCAGCCGGTGCCGCTCTCGAATTTCGAGCCGCCCTTGAACAGCGGCAGGCCACAGAGGCGACAGGTATAGAGGCCCTCGCGCTTCTCATCGAGGAACACGCCGCAGAACGGAGCCTCGGTACCGTGCTCCAGAAGCACGTGCTTTTCCTGCTCGGTGAGGTCGGTTTCGAGCTCGTGCCGCTGGACGTCGCTCGGCGGGGTCAGGTCGAACTGGATTGTCGTCGTATCGTCCATGTGAGCGTCCTTCCGAGTCGGGTCGGTTCGCCTTTAGCAGAGCGGCTCATTGGAGGATGCAGGCGACGTCGGATGACGCCGCCTGCACCGAAGGATCAACGCAGAGACCGGAAGCCCTTGCGAAGGTCATCGACGAGCGCCTCCGGCTGCTCCCATGCCGCGAAGTGCGCACCCTTGGGATGCCGCTGATAATAGATCAGCTTGGGATAGGCCTTCTCCGCCCAGCTTCTCGGGATCGGACAAATTTCTTCCGGGAAGGAGCTGACCACGGCGGGGACCTTCACGCCCTTCGGTCCGAAGAAGGCATTCTTGTTCTCCCAATAGAGCCGGGCCGACGAAACGCCGGTGTTGGTCAGCCAATAGAGGGTAATGTTGTCGAGGATGTCGTCCTTCGTCAGTCCCTCTTGCCCGCCGTTGAACAGGTTCACGATCTGTCGATAGGTCCAGATGTCGTGATCGATGATCCAGGCCGCGAGCGCGATCGGCGAATCCGAAAGGCCGTAAAGCGTCTGGGGCCGGTTCCCCATCTCGTTCGCGTAGCCAAGGCCATGCTTGTAGAAGAATGCGACGTGCTCGTAGGCCTGTTTCTCCTCGTCGGTCAGGCCGGCAGGAGGCGGTGAACCGGCGACTGCGGCTGCATCGATCTCCGGCGGAATGGCGGCCGCCATGTTGTTGGCAATCCCGAGGAGACCCGAAGGGGCCGCTGCACCGAGGAGATCGGTGATCATCGAACCCCAGTCGCCGCCCTGGGCGACATATTCGTCGTAGCCGAGACGCTTCATCAGCGTGTCCCAGGCCTTGGCCGTCCGCTCCGGACCCCACCCGGCTGTCGTTGGCTTGCCCGAGAAGCCGTAGCCGGGAATCTGCGGGATCACGACATCGAAGGCGTCATCCGCACTTCCGCCGAACGCCGTCGGGTTGGTCAAAGGATCGATGATCTTGAGTTGCTCGATGACCGAGCCCGGCCAGCCGTGGGTGACGATCAACGGCAGGGCATTTGGATGCTGCGACCGGACATGGAGGAAGTGAATGTCGAGACCGTCGATCTCGGTCAGGAACTGCGGATAGCTGTTGAGCTTCGCTTCGACCTTGCGCCAGTCGTAACCGTTGGCCCAATAGTCCGCGAGCTTCTGGATCGTCGCCAGCTGAACGCCTTGGGTGTCGTCGGAAACCGTCTCGCGCTCAGGCCATCGAGTGGCGAGGATACGCTGGCGAAGGTCGTTGAGATCGGCCTCCGAGGCCTCGAACCGGAACGGCCGGATCGAGGCATCCGGTGACCCGCCGATTGCCGGCGTTTCCGTAGTGGTCGGTGGAGTGGTGAGGGTGGTTTGCGGCGATAGGGTATCGGTGCCTTCTGACATCGATGATGCTCCTCATGGGGGGTTGAAGAGACGCATGCGCACAGTCGGCCGAACGCCCGGCCACAGGGGCGAGGCCGCGGTCTCGTGAACGGTCGATTGAAGGTCCCACATCGTCCGTAGGACGGGCGACTCGCTCGCGAGCACGGGGTGGCAGATATCACTGTTGGACTGTCCCAGCGATGGACATTTCGCGAGTTCGGAATGCTGGCGAACGCAGGCCACTGCTGTTAAACTTTCGTTACATTCACGGGGGCAGCGTAGTGGTATCAAGCCCGTCGAACGACGCCGGCGTAAATGCATTCCGTTTCGTCACCATGTTCACCGTGGTGATGGCGCATTCCTTCTGGCTATTCGCACCGCCGCTCGGGTCCGGCGGCAACAGCAGCCTGCTGCTGATGACCGCGCAATGCGCAGTCCCGACCTTCTTCATCACCAGCGGCTATCTGTTGCGATGGCGCGAGGGCGATCCTTTTGCGGTCACCCGGTGGGCCGTCCGGAAGCTGATCCCGCTCTACGTGATCTGGGCGGGACTCTACACGATCTTCGCCTGGATCGCCGGGCTCGGATCCTTGGTCGAATTGGTCAAGACCATCGGGTTCGGCGTAGGGACTTTGCCGCTCTGGTTCCTGCCGGCGCTTGCCTTGGCCCTGTCGGTGATTTCACTGTCGCTGCGCTTCCTTGGCGTTCGTCGGACATGGATTCTGGCGGGCGGACTTGCCGCGCTCGCGCTGTTCAACGGAGCCTACCAGACGTTCCTCGGGTTCGAGGCCAACCCGCTTCGCGGAAACGTGATGCTATCGCCGTTCCTGGTTCTTTGCGGTGTCCAGATCAGGCTGTCCGACCCGCCGCGGTCACTGTTGTGGTTCGGCATTGCGGCAGTGGCCGCTTATTGGTTGCAGATCCTCGACGACAGGCTGATCACGACCGCCTCCGGCTACGTGGCGGGCCGGGCCCCGCACATGACTCTGGCGACCATTCCG
>DASSFK010000266.1:0-2779 GCA_035694565.1 Sphingomicrobium sp. | reverse complement strand
CGGGCGGCGGTTGCCTCCGGTTCGCCGGTCGGCCTCAAGGCCAAGGCGGTGATGGAAGCGGGCGAGCTCGTTAGCGACGCCATCGTCAGCGCGCTGATCGGCGAGCGGCTCGACGACATGGGCGAAGCCGGCGCGATCTTCGACGGCTACCCGCGAACCAAGGCCCAGGCCGAGGCCCTCGACCTGCTGCTCGCCGAGCGCGGCCGAAGCCTCGATTACGTGATCGAGCTCTGCGTCGATGAGGACGCGCTGGTCGAGCGGATCACCGGCCGCTTCACCTGCGCGGTCTGCGGCGCCGGCTATCACGACGTCTTCAAGCGGCCCAAGGTCGAGGACACCTGCGACGTCTGCGGAAGCCATGAGTTCAAGCGGCGTCCCGACGATAATGAAGGGACGGTCCGCACCCGTCTCGCCGAATATCGCACCAAGACCGCTCCGATCCTGCCCTATTACGAGGAACGCGGCCTTCACCGCTGCGTCGACGGCATGGGCAGCGTCGACGACGTCGCCGCCGAGATCGACGCCATCCTCGACAGCTAGGGCCGTTGGAGGCATCCTTTGCGCCCAATAAGAGGGAGGCGGGGGATGAAATGGGTCGTCGCAGCGGGTCTGGTCCTTGCGTCAGGCGCAGCTCAGGCGGAGGTCGTCAGCTCGGGCCCCAACGGCTTCCACGTCCGCCAGTCGGTGCAGATGGTCGTCCCCCAGCAGGCCGCCTATTCAGCGTTCGGGCAGGTCGGCAGCTGGTGGAACCCCGAGCACAGCTACAGCGGCAAATCCTCGAACCTTGCCATGGCGCTCACCGCCGGAGGCTGCTTTTGCGAGCGGCTCGATAATGGCGGCGGCATCGAGCACATGCGGGTGAGCTTCGTCGATCCCGGCAAGCGCATCGTCCTCACCGGCTCGCTCGGCCCGTTGCTCTACGAAGCGACGAACGGCGTCATGGACATGAAGTTCGAGCGGATCGCCGGCGGTTCGAAGGTCACGATGGACTACAAGGTGTCGGGCTTCGCGGAAGGCGGGGCGGAGAAGCTGGCGCCCCTGGTCGACACCGTCCTCGCCGACCAGTTCAAGCGCTACCGTGAATATGCAAGGAAGCCGGGCGCGAAGGGCTAGACGCGGTCCAGGGTGACGAAGCGGTACGCGGGGGTTTCGCCTTCGGCCGGATGATCCTCGCTCGCAACTTCGCGCCAGCGGCCCTTCGAGCGCGGATCGGCCATCACCGTGTCGCCCTCGATGTTCCCGGCGACCTCGGTCAGCTCGAGGCGGTCGGCATGGGGCAGGAACAGGTCGAAGATTTCCGCGCCGCCGATAATCGAAACCGGCTCGCCCCCCGCCATCTCCAGCGCCTCGTCGACCGAATGGGCGACCTCCACTCCCGGTGCCGACCAATCGTTCTTCCGGGTGAGGACGATGTGCCTCCGCCCGGGAAGCAGGCCCGGAAGGCTGTCGAAGGTCCGCCTGCCCATGACCATCACGCTGCCCATGGTCAGCCGCTTGAAGCGCTTGAGGTCCGCGGAGATGCGCCACGGCAGGCCGCCGTCGCGCCCGATCACGCCATTATTTGCGCGGGCGACGACGATTGAGATTTTAGGACGGTCGGTCACCATTGCGATTTGCCCGCACCGAAGCCAGATGCCAACAGGTTGTGATGAGCAATGTACAGGCACTGATCGAAAGGGTTCGGAACAGCTTCGGCGAGAAGGCGGCGGTCACCGATCGCTCGGACATCGAGCCCTGGCTCAACGACTGGCGCGGCCATTTCCACGGCGAGGCGCAGGCGGTCCTGTCGCCGGGATCGACTGAGGAGGTTGCTCAAATCGTCGCTCTTGCCGCCGAGCTTCGCGTTCCGCTCGTTCCGCAGGGCGGGAATACCGGAATGGTCGGCGGCGCAACTCCTCCGGCGGACGGGAGCGCTCTGATCCTGTCGCTGAGGCGAATGAACCGGCTCCGCTCGATCGGCACGGGCGTTGCGGTCGCCGAGGCCGGAGTGATCCTCGCCGACCTCCACGAGCAAGCGGATGCCTCCGGCCAGCGCTTCCCGCTGACGCTCGGGGCCCGGGGAAGCTGCACGATCGGCGGCCTCGTCTCGACCAATGCGGGGGGAACCCAGGTCCTCAAGTTCGGAACGATGCGCGCGCTGGTCCTCGGGCTGGAGGCGGTCCTTGCCGACGGCTCGATCCACGACGGCCTGTCGGGCCTCAAAAAGGACAATCGCGGTTACAATCTCGACCAGCTCCTCGCAGGGGCCGAGGGAACGCTCGGGATCGTCACGGCCGCCGCATTGAAGCTGGTTCCGGCGGCCGCGGCCCGGGCGGTCGCCTGGGTCGGCCTGCCGGAGGCCGAGCGGGCGCTCGAACTCCTGCAGTTCCTGCAGTCGAAGACGGACCGGATCGAGGGTTTCGAGATCGTCCCCGCCGACTGCCTCGAGCTGGTGCTGAAGCATATTCCTGGAACACGCAGCCCCCTTTTCGGCCGGCACCCATGGCACGTCCTCATTGAGGCGACGTCCGAGCGCGAAGGCGATGATCCGAATTCGCTCCTTCAGGATCTGCTCGGGCAGGCGCTGGAGACGGGCCTGGTCGAGGATGCGACGCTCGCTTCCAATGAAGCCCAGGCCGAGGCCTTCTGGCGCATCCGTGACAGCATCTCGGAGAGCGAGCGGGCCGACGGCCCGTCGCTCGCCCACGACATCTCCGTCCCCGTCGCCGACATGCCGCGGTTCATGACCACGACCGCGGCAAAGGTCGAGCAGGCGTTTGCCGGGACGATTGCCAGCGGG
>DASSFK010000265.1:0-4283 GCA_035694565.1 Sphingomicrobium sp. | reverse complement strand
AAACTCGACCAAGGAGCTGAAGGCATTGGGAGCGGGGCTCGCCAAGGTTTTCAAGGGCCCCCGCTTCATTCGCCAGGATTTCCTCGACTGCATCTTCCTCGTCATCCGGCTGATGAAGATGCTCCGGACCGACGGGCCGGTCGCGCTTGAGAAGCACATCGAGGCGCCCGCCGACAGCCCGATCTTCCAGGAATATCCGAGGCTGCTCAAGGACCGGACCCTGTCGCATCTCATCACCGACACGCTCCGGCTCGTGGTCGTCTCGTCGGGAACGCTCGAGCCGCACGCTGTCGAGGAAGTCATGGACAACAGCATCCGCAACAACAGCCATCATTCGCTGAAGCCGGCCGAAAGCCTCCAGAACCTCGCCGACGCCTTGCCGGCGCTCGGCATCGTCGCTGCCGTGCTCGGAGTCGTGAAGACGATGGGCTCGATCGACAAGCCGCCGGAGATCCTTGGCGCGATGATCGGTTCGGCGCTCGTCGGAACCTTTCTTGGCGTCCTGCTCGCCTATGGACTGGTCGGGCCCTTCGCCCATCGCGCAAAGCAGGTCATCGAGGCCGATCTCGCGATGTACCACACGGTCAAGCAGATCATCGTCGCCTCGCTCTACAACCATCCCATCCCGCTGGTGATCGAGGCCGCGCGCTCTGGCATTGAGCACAGCAACCAGCCGAGCTTCGCCGAAGTGTTCGATGGAATGCGGGGCCGCTGATGGCGGATGTCGCCGTCCGGCCGATCATCATCAAGAAGCCGATGATGCAGACCCATGCCGTGCACCACGGCGGCGCCTGGAAGGTCGCCTATGCCGACTTCGTGACCGCGATGATGGCCTTCTTCCTGCTGATGTGGCTGCTCGGTTCGACGACAGAGAAGCAGCGCAAGGCGCTCGCCGACTATTTCTCGCCCACCGTGGTCCAGAAAAGGCAGCAGAGTGCGGGCTCGGACGGCCTTCTCGGCGGAGACTCGATCATCGCCAAGGACAATTATGCCAATCGCTCAACCCAGGCCGGCACGAGGACGATTACCATTCCCAGGGACAGCGCGGGCGGAGCTCGCGAAGGGACGTCGAAGGAGACCGACCGGGAGCGCTTCGAGAGGCTCCAGCAGGCCCTCCGCAACCGCCTGGCAAGAGAGAGATCGCTCAGTCGCTTTGCCAGGAGCCTGCGCTTCACGGAGACGGCCGACGGGCTTCGGATCGACCTTGTCGACGACGCCAACTTCTCGATGTTCCTGGTCGGGACAAGCATCCTGACGCCCGAGGCGAGACGTTTGCTACCGCTGGTCGCCGATGAGCTCGCCGAAGTCCCCAACGACATCCGGATCCGCGGTCATACCGATGCCTCGCCTTACTCGGCCGGAGCTCGCAACAACTGGACCTTGTCGGGCGGCCGCGCCGATGCGACCCGGCAGCAATTGATGGTGAGCGGGCTCCCGTCCGGGAGGTTTTTGAGGATCGAAGGCGTCGCCGACCGCGAACCCTACAATCCGGCCGATCCCTATGATGCGGTCAATCGCCGGATCTCGATCACCCTCGGCTGGTCGTCGCCACCCAGGGCCGCCTGAGCGAGGACGTCAGGCGCAGCGCTCGAGCGAGTATTTCCGCATCTTTTCGATGAGCGTGGTTCGCTTCAGGGTCAGGAGCCTCGCGGCCTCGCTGACAACCCCGTCGGCAAGGTCGAGCGCCATCTGGATCCGTTCGAGCTCAAGGGTTTCGAGAAGTTCCTTGAGATTGATCGGAGAGCGTCCAGACCAGTCGGGGGCGGCCAGGCCCGGTCGGGAGGGGAAGGGAACGATCGTGTCGTCGTCGTGATCGAACGCCGTTTCGAAGGAACCGGCACCGCCGGAACAGCCGAGAAGCTCGTCCACCTCGGCTCGGCCAACCGTCGACCCGCCGAACAGAACGTTGGCGCGCTCGACGAGATTGCGAAGCTCGCGGACGTTGCCCGGCCAGTCATGTTCCTGGAGGCGTTCGAACGCCATCACCGAGAATGCGGCCCGGAAACCGTGGCCCATGAGCGCCTGGAAATGTTCGACGAGCAGAGGAACATCCTCGACTCTTTCGGAGAGCGGCGGCGCCTTGATTGGAAGGACACCGAGCCGGAACAATAGGTCCTGGCGGAAGCGGTTTCCGGCGATCGCCTGTCCGAGGTCCTGGTGGGTCGCCGAGATGATTCGAATGTCGACGCGCATCGGAGCGGACCCGCCGATCCGGTTCACGAGGCGATCCTCGAGGACTCGGAGAAGCTTGACCTGCATGTCGAAGCGCATGTCGCCGATCTCATCGAGGAACAGAGTGCCCCCGTCGGCTTCCTCGAAGCGGCCGACGCGCCGCGAATGCGCTCCGGTGAACGCGCCACGTTCGTGCCCGAACAGCTCGGACTCGATGAGCTCGGGAGGGATCGCTCCGCAATTGATCGCGACGAATGGCCTTCCGGAGCGGTCGCTCTCCTCGTGAATGGCTCGAGCGAGGACCTCCTTGCCAGCGCCCGAAGGGCCGGTGATGAGGACGCTCGCGCTGGAGCGAGCCACGCGCTGGACCAGCCCCCGCATCTGGACGGCCGCCCTGCTTCGACCGACAATCATCCTTCCGGCGGGGGTTTCCCCGTCGGTCCGAACCACCACTGCACTCATGCGGTCCAACTGCCCCTGTCCCCGGGGCCGTCATTGGCACCGCGTTCATCCTTCGTATGGAGCACCGTCGTAAACCGAAACTTATTCATTCCTCCAAAATGGAAGAACATCCGCTCACCAGGTTTCGCTAGGGCAGGACGATGGCTCGAAAGTGGGCGAACAGGAGCAGGGCGGCGGTGGCGACGGCGATGCAAGCGAGAGGATTCAAATCGCTTTGGCCGCGGCGGTACTCAGCCTGTGCCGCCCGCAGCAGGATCAGGCCGCCGCCGGTGAAGCCCATGAAGGCGACGAAGCCGGCGACGATGACAGCCTTGCCGAGAACTGTGCCGAAGAACATGGGGGTACGCTCCCTCGCTCCGCGGATACGAGCATTGATACCGTCTGCGCTTTGGCTTGAGGATATACCGAGATTCCAGCCCGTGCGGGAGTCGAATGCTCCGAAAAAGCATCGCCATCCGTGCTGACAGGCTCGGACCCAAGCTCCGGGCCGACGGAGAAGGGGCCAATATGAAGCGATTTCGACCCGTTTTGCCGAAGGCTCAGTCGTTCAACGGATTGATGCAGGCCGGAAGGCTGTCGAGATAGTCCTGGATCGCGTTGCACCCTTCGGCCGAGAGGCTGATGTACACGCGGCGGCCGTCGAGCGGATCGTTGCGCCTTTCGGCAAGGCCGTGGCGGACCAGCGTCTCGATCCAGCGAAGCGCGGTCGTCGGAGGTACGCCCGACGCTTCCGAGAGTCTCGTGACGGTCATCCGCCGCTGGGAGAGCTGCGCGACATAGAGCTCGAGCAGCATGTCCCAGGCCGGATCGGCGAACAATGAGGCTGCGAAGAACTTGGCGCGGATCCGCCGGGCCTTGAGGACCTCACGGCACCATTTGGCCCGCGTCAGGTCGCCTTTGACCGAGGTCTTGAACGCCAGCGAGGGCTGGGTGACCGGGCGGTGGAGATCGACGGCGCTGGCCTGGCCGACCGGCAGGTAACCCATGTACGAGCTTCGAAGTGCGAGATCCATGATCGTTCCCCGGTGGTCTTTGGTTAGCGGGGAAGTAACCGGCACGGCTAAGCGCCCTGTTAACTTTCGGCCCGATGTAGCGCCGAACTAGGACCGGGATGAAACGATCGTTGGAGCGGGGCAGGCCGTCGAGGCTTTCGAATGGGCCTCGAGTTCTTCGATCACGAGCTGAAGCCGGGCCCCGATCTCGGGCGGAACCTCGTTGCCGTCCATGATCCGCAGGGCATCGCTGAGCATCGTCAGGGCAGCAACCAACGCGCTGTCCGCCGCTGCGTGGTTCGCGTTTCGATTCACCGCCATCCCCCGCACAATAACTCGGCCGGGCGGCAGCCCGGCCAATTGGCTGGGCAAGTGATAGCATGATTTGAACAGGACTTTAACGAATTATGACAAAGTGTCGCTAAGATACAGTTCCAGCACGTTAATTCCCTTACCGGTCAGGATAACGAAGAAGGTTCGCTGATCGGTGGGATGCGGCTCGCGTTGGACGAGATTCTCCTTCTCGAGATAGCCGACCCAGCGCATCGTCGTCGCTTTCGAATAGCCGGCCGCATGGGCAAGCCCTCCGGCCGACATCCGGATGCTCCCGAGCCCGATGTAGAGCAGGAGCAGCATTTCCCAGGCGGGCTCGCCGAA
>DASSFK010000264.1:0-3194 GCA_035694565.1 Sphingomicrobium sp. | reverse complement strand
CTCGGAGTGCTGGTCGACCCATTTCTTCTGGCCGGCTGCGTGCTGGCGGTCCTGATGGGCGGACTCCTCGGCGCCCCGCTCGTCGCCAGGACCAGGGTCTGGATCATCCAGCTCGTCGTCGGCTGCGCGTTGATCGTCGCGGCCAGTCTCTACGCGATGACCAACCTTGGCCTGATGCCGGGAGGCGGCACGGCCTCGTCACTTCCGCCGCTTCTGACGATTGTCGCAATCGTCGCCAACTTCATCTTCGGGGTGCTTCTGAACTTCGGCATCGGCAATTACGCGCCGACACTCGTCATGCTCAGTTTGATGGGCATGGACCCGCGCCTAAGCTTCCCGATCATGGCCGGCGGAGCCGCCATGGCAGCAGCCGGAGCAAGCGCCCGGCACATCTCGATGGGCGAGATCGATCTTCGCCTCGCGACCGGAATGGCGCTCGGCGGGATCCCGGCGGTCTTCGTCGCCGCATTCATCGTGAAATCGATGCCGCTCGAAATCCTGCGCTGGATGGTGATCGTCGTGGTGCTCTATGCAGCGCTGATGATGCTTCGCTCGGCGGCTCACGGTCGCCAGCAACCGCCTTCGCTGGAAGCCGACCGGGCCGCCGCGATCTGAACGAGGACAACCGATGCCCGACCCCCGCTTGCAAGATATCTTCACCGAGCCCGAGGATGTCGATCCCGACACGCTCGCCAACCTCGGCCCCCTGACACGCCTCGCCGGCAGCTGGGAATCAAGCAAGGGCGTCGACCTCAATCCCAAGGGAGACGGCCCCGAACGCCGCGAGTTCATCGAGCGCATCGACTTCGAGCCGATCGACCCGCAACCCAACGGGCCGCAGCTCTTCTACGGCCTTCGCTACCACGTCCACATCACGACGGCGGAAGAGGACATCACCTTCCACGACCAGGTCGGATACTGGCTGTGGGAGCCGGCGACGGGCCTCGTCATCCAGACCCTCTCGATCCCGCGCGGGCAGGTCGCGCTCGCCTGCGCCGTCGTCGCGCCCGACGCCGACAGCTTCACCGTTCACTCCAAGCGCGGCTCGACGATGAACGGCATCTGCTCGACGATCTTCCTCGAAGAAGCGTTCCGCACCGACGACTACAGCATCGAGATCACGTTCAACCCCGACGGCTCGTTCAGCTACGTCACGCACACCACCCTGATGGTCCATGGCCGCACCGAGCCCTTCGACCATACGGACCGCAACACCCTGACCAAGGTCGCCGAGCCAAAGCCCAACCCCTTGATCCAGATCCTCGCCGCAAGGTCTGCAAAACCACCGATGCCGCAACCGGTCTAAGGGGCGTGTGATGGAAGACTATACTGGTGGCTGCCTTTGCGGCGACATACGGATCGAGGCCTCGGGGCAGCCGTACCGAATAGGCCTCTGCCACTGCCTCGACTGCCGAAAGCATCACGGCGCCCTCTTCTACGCCGCCGCCATCTTCCCCGCCCACGCCGTCAGGATCCATGGCGAGACGTCCGAATTTGCCGGCAGGCATTTCTGCCCCCGCTGCGGCTCGTCGGTTTTCGCGCGCTTTGCGGACGAGGTCGAAGTGCATCTCGGCGCCCTCGACGCCCCCGACCAGCTGGCCCCGACGTACGAGAGCTGGACGATCCACCGCGAGGCCTGGCTTCCCGAATTTCCGCTCGAGCACAGCTACCCGCGCGACCGCAAGGCCACCGGCCGGTCGGACGCCTGAGAGCAATCAACAATGTCGAACTGCTAACCTTCGGTAAGCTGTCGAAGCGCTGACGCTTACGTAAAGGGACCCTCGGATGCCGCTTCTTGAAGCGACACCGGGGAGAGGCATCGGCCCGGGCGACCCCAAGCGCCCGGGCCATTCCTTGAGAGGCCTCGACGTCAAATCGAGCGTCAGGCCATCTGCATGATCGCCGGGCGCCTCCGCCGGCGAATCGCGAATCCGGCGGCTCCGAAACCGAGCAGCATCATCGCCCAGGTCGCGGGTTCCGGAACCCCGGGCGCGCCTGTCGTATAGAGAGCGGCATTGGAAAAGCCCGTCGCGTCGTCGAGCGTGATGAAGTCGACGCCGGCGGCCCCGAAATCGAACAGCCAGAAGACGGAGACGTTGCCGGCTGCACCCGAGACGTTGCCGAAGTGTGCGCCGATGATCGTCTGGCCGAACAAGGTCTGGCCGAAGTGAAGCTCGTCGCCGTTCTCCAGCGTTCCGGAGATCAGCGAATTGAAATCGCCGTTGAAGGTGAAATCACCGTCGAGCAATGCGATGGCATCCACCTGATTGGTGATGTCCGTCGGACTGTTGTTGATCAGGTTACCCGAGAAATATCCCGCGCAATCGCTCGCGTCGGGAGTCGGCAGGCTCAGATCGCAGGCGCTTTCGACCGCTGGCAGGGTCGCGACGATCGGCTTGGCGGCTGATGCTGGTGAGGCTGCCGCAATGGCACAGGCCGCGGCAGCGGCGAAACTGGTAAAACGCAACTTCACAACCCGTCTCCTCGAACAATAACTCGCGCTCGATTGATCGGGTGAGCGCCCCCAAGACGGACCGCCCGAAAGCGGAGCGACTGGAATGGCTAACTTTCATTAACCATGTCCGTTCCCAATGCTGTTGACGGCAATGGCACTGTGTCATTTCAGCACTGCTGGATGGTGGCCAAAAGCCGTTGGACCGTTGGAGAGAGGACGAGCTCGACGCGCCAGAACCGTTCCCAGGTATGCGCGATGTTAACCATATTTGACTAATGCCCGCCACCATGTGGGGTCGCAGGCACATTCTCGGCCTGATCTTGGTGATGACGCTGCCGGCATTTCGAGCCGCCGCGGCGCCGACGAGCGCGACCACGACGGTGACCGTCAAGGCCTCTGTGGTGAAGCCCTTGTCGCTGACCGCCCTCCAGGACCTCGATTTCGGGACGATCGCCCTTGGCACCGGCACCTGGTCGGGAGCGACCGTCTCATTGTCCCAGGCCGGGGTTCGAACCTGCACCAATCCCAACACGATCTGCAGCGGCACGGCGCAGGCGGCGAAATATCAGCTCGTCGGCACCAACAAGGAAACGGTGCAGATCACGGCGCCTGCGGTCACCCTCGTCAATCAAGGCGACAGCTCGAAGACGATCCAGCTCGTCCTTAGCGCGCCCGCTTCCATCGTCATTCCGAACTCCGGAATGCCCGGCGTTCAATTTTCGGTCGGCGGATCGATGAC
>DASSFK010000263.1:0-3656 GCA_035694565.1 Sphingomicrobium sp. | reverse complement strand
TCGCTCCTGTCCTGCGGGAGCTGGGCCTTGATGAACAGCTCGCGCTTCATCCCCTGCGAAGGCGCTCCATTGATGATCTCCAAGAGCTGCTTTTCAGAAGCATCGTCCCACGCCGCTTGCCACTGGCGAGCCTTGTAGAAGGCGCGCACCTCGCCGCCCGCGTCCTTGCCGAGCGATTGCTCGTCGACGTGCGTGGGATCGCGCTCGAACGGATTTCCGCAGCTGGCGAGGGAGAGACTGAACAGGGCAAGCATGACGGCCTTGCCGATACCGATTTTGACTTTCACGCCGCTTAGAACGCTACGGCTGTTGAAAGAGTTCAGTCTTCCAGGAGATTGGGATCGCGAAGGCCTTCGCCGATGCTTCCGCGCAGAGTCTCCGCTTCGCTGCTCGTGACCGGATAAGCGCAATAGTCGGCGGCGTAGAATGCGCTCGGCCGGTGGTTGCCCGACATTCCCACGCCGCCGAACGGAGCGGTCGACGGAGCGCCGTTGGTCGGCTTGTTCCAGTTGATCACTCCGGCGCGAACATTGGCCCAGAACGTGTCGTAGAGTTCCGGGCTTCCGCCGAGCAGGCTCGCGGCGAGGCCGAAGCGCGTGTTGTTGGCTTCGTCGATCGCGGCTCCGAAATCCTTCACCCGAATGAGCTGGAGGACGGGCCCGAACAGTTCCTCGTCGGGCAGGTCCTTGGCATCAGTGACGTCGATCAGGGCGGGCGTCAGGAACGGCTTGTCGTCGATCGGCCGCTCGAGCCGCCGGATCGGACGTCCGCCCTTCATCATCAACGTGACCCACTGCTCCTGCAGGTGATCGGCCGACGCATTGTCGATGACCGGCCCCATGAACGGCTGGGGCTCGGCGAATGGATCGCCGTAGAGAAGGCGATCCATCAAAGTGGTGATCTTCTCAATGAGCGGACCTTCCTTGCCGTCCTCGACGATCAGCCGGCGAGCGGCGGTGCAGCGCTGGCCCGCGGACAGGAACGCCGACTGGACGATGACCGCGGCGGCGGCCTCGAGGTCCTTCACGTTCCAGGCGACGATCGGGTTGTTGCCGCCAAGCTCGAGCGCGAGGATCTTGTTCGGAGTGTCCGCGAACTGCTTGTGAAGCGCGCTTCCGGCGCGCGCCGAACCGGTGAAGAGCAGGCCGTCGATGCCCGGCTGCGATGCCAGGGCCTTGCCCTGCTCGGGCCCGCCGATGAGCAGCCGGATGACCCCTTCCGGAACGCCGGCCTCGCGGTAGCAGTCGACCAGGAAGGCGCCGCTCGCCGGGGTCTTTTCCGACGGCTTGAACACCACCGCATTGCCGGCGATCAGGGCAGGGACGATGTGCCCGTTCGGCAAATGCGCGGGGAAGTTGAAGGGTCCGAGGACCGCAAGCACCCCGTGCGGCTTGTGGCGGATCGCGACCTTGCTTCCGAGCGCCGCTTCGAACTTCTTCTGCGGGGTCCGGTCGGCGTAGGCGGCGATCGAGATGTCGACCTTGTTGATGACCGCTCCGACCTCGGTCTTGGTTTCCCAGAGCGGCTTGCCGGTTTCGCGCGAGATCATTCCGGCGAAATTGTTGGTCTGCTGGCGAACGACATTGGCGAAGCGGCGGAGCGTCTCGATTCGAAAGGCAAGGGAGTGCGCGGCCCATTCGGGCCAGGCGGCGCGCGCGATCGCGACCTCGGCGGCGGCATCGCCTACCGCGCCCGACCACAGTTCCGCGCCGGTCGCCGGCTCCGTCGACACCAATTTGTCAGCCATTAACCTTGCCTCACCAAATTGCGGTGAAACGGTCAAGCGGCTGGCCCGAAGTCGGTCATCGCCTCACCCATGACCCGGATCGCTGCGACCTTGGCTTCGAAGGGCCTCCAGTCGTCGTGGTCGGCGATTGCCGACCAGATCGATTCGACCTCCTCGATGTGCATCGTCGAGGGCCCGCCACCGGACCAGTAAGGATGTTGGGGATCGCGAGATCGCCCTTCGAGCAGCCCGCCGAGCGACCGGAAGACTTCCGAAGGATAAAGTCCCGGCCCAGGATCGCGGCCGCCCCGCCAGTCGAAGAAGATCCGGTCGATCTGCGCCTCGCGCGACTGAAGCGCCTTCAGCAACGCGGCCGCGACATCGCGGTCCGACTGCCGGTCCTTCTCTTTGACCCCGAGCCGCCACAGCAAGGCCTTGACCAGCGCATCCTCGAACCGGTCGGACCAGCCCGCCAGCATCTCGGTGAGAGGATTGGCCTCGGTCACCATCGACAGGCAGCCCGCGAACTGGGCGAGGTCCCAGTGGATGGCCTCGGGCTGGCGGGCGAAGGAATAGAGCCCGTAATGGTCGAAATAGGCGGCGATGAAGTCCGGATCCCAGTCGGGCGTGAACCGCCATGGTCCATAGTCGAAGCTCTCTCCGGTGACGTTGATATTGTCGCTGTTGAGAACGCCGTGGACGAAGCCTGAGACCATGTAGCCGGCGGCGA
This sequence comes from Sphingomicrobium sp., assembly GCA_035694565.1. Classification (GTDB taxonomy): domain Bacteria; phylum Pseudomonadota; class Alphaproteobacteria; order Sphingomonadales; family Sphingomonadaceae; genus Sphingomicrobium. The sequence continues at coordinate 1,200 of DASSFK010000263.1, read as the reverse complement.
GTTTCGCGGTCGCGCCCGCGACCAGGTCGAACAGCCTCAGGCCATTGTCCCTGGGCTCGCTCGCGGGCTGTTCGCCGTAGAGGTTGAGAAGGCAGTAGCGGACGAGCGCATCGAGATTCTCCTTCTCGCCGTAAAAGGCGAGCCGCTGGAAGGTGCCGATCCGGACGTGGCCGTGGCTGAGGCGGGTGAGAACCGAGGAGCGAGTGGGCGAGGGCTCGTCGCCGCGGACCAGCTCTTCGCCGGTCTCGAACAAGGCGAAGGTCTTCGACGTGTTCACCCCGAGCGCCTCGAGCATCTCGGTTGCGAGCACCTCGCGAACTCCGCCCTTCAAGGTCAGCCGTCCATCGGCGGTCCGGCTGTAGGGCGTCTGTCCCGAGCCTTTGGTTCCCAGATCGAGCAGCCGGCCATCGCGCCCCCGAAGCTGCGCGAAGGTGAAACCGCGCCCGTCGCCGATATCGGGATTGTAAACCCGGAACTGATGTCCGTGATAGCGAAGCGCGAGCGGCTTTAAGAGGTTGCCGGCCAGGGGCTCGAACCGGCAGAAAAGGGCCGCCCATTGGTCGTCGGTCAGATCAAGACCGACGCGTTCGGCCCAGCGGGTGTTGAGAAAACGGGGCACGCATCGGGGAAAGCGCGCCGGCTCGACCGGGTCGTAGAAGGCATCGCCGAGCTCGAGGATGCGGGGATCGGATTTGATGGAGGTCACTTGGGTGCCAATCTGGCGACGCGGCGGCCGTTCCGCTAGGCCCTCTTAAATGGCGAGCAAGGGCGACAGACTGGTGAGCGAGCTTCGTGCCTTCGGCCTCACGCTTCCCGGAGCGCACTCCAAGTCGCCGTGGCCGGAGCATGACGACCTCGCGGTCAAGGACAAGACCTTCGCCTATCTCCCGGCCAAAGGACGCGGCTTCAGCCTCTCGTGCAAGCTTCCTTACACGGGTTACGATGCTCTCCGGTTGCCCTTCGCGCAGCCAACCGGCTACGGCCTGGGAAAGAGCGGGTGGGTCAGTTTCAACCCCGGGGAGGACGATATTCCGGACATCGAGCAACTGAAAGCCTGGGTCGAGGAGAGCTACCGCGCCCAGGCGCCGCGCAAATTGGTGAAAGAGCTCGATGACCGGGGTTGATGAAGCCGCCGACGGCCGCTTCGAGGCGAGGAGCTGGACCAGCCGCGATGGGCTGAGGCTCCATTATCGCGACTAT
>DASSFK010000262.1:0-3719 GCA_035694565.1 Sphingomicrobium sp. | reverse complement strand
CCGGCTGCGCGGGGTGACCGTGCTTGGCGGATCGCCGCGCCAGCTCGTTGCCGCACCGGTCATGGCGCCGAGCCTGATCGGCTGGGTCGTGTTCGCGGCCGACCTCGACGCCCGCGAGATGCGCTCGCTCGAGCGGCTGTCTGCCATTCCGCTCAATGCCGGCGTCGTCATTCGCGAGAATGACCGGTGGATAGCGCCGGCAGGCACGATGCTCGATGCCACCGCCGCCCGCTCGCTTGAGGAGCATCTGAAGGGCAGCAGCGCGTTCGAAATGCGTGTCGACGACGAGCCTTCGATCACGCTCGCGAAACCGCTCGAGACACTTCTGCCTGGCAACGATGTCCTTCTGATCCTCGCCTATCCGAAGTCGGAGGCACTTGCCGGCGCCCGCAAGCTCCAGGTCGCGCTGGGCGTGATGACCTTGCTCGGGCTCTTGCTTGCCGCCTTTGCCACCTGGCGCGCGGCCGGACGGATCACCGAACCACTGGCCCGGCTCGACCATGCGGCGGGCAGGCTCGCGACCGGGGAGCACGTGAAGGTCCATGTTCGTGGCGAGGACGAGCTCGCTCGCTTGGCGACGACCTTCAACGAAATGTCGGACAAGATCGAAGAGCGCGAGCGGCGGATCACCCAGCTCGCGTTCAATGATGTCCTGACCGGCCTTCCGAACAGGACCATGTTCCAGCAGCAGCTCGAGCATGTGTACCGGACGATCGACGATGGAGATTCGCTGGTCGCGCTGCACTGCCTCGACCTCGACCAGTTCAAAGTGATCAACGATACGCTCGGCCATCCCGCCGGCGACACCCTTCTCATCGAGGCCGGGCGCCGAATCCGGGACGTTGCACGCGGACAGTTCGTGGCGCGGCTCGGCGGCGACGAGTTCGTCGTTCTCCAGACCGTGAGCGGCGATCGCAACGCGATTGACCGACTGGCCGAGAATCTGATCGAAGCGATCGCCCGGCCGCTGAACATCGATGGCAATGAGCTCATACCCTCGACGAGCGTCGGGATCGCGATTGCGCCCGCGGACGGGATCGACGGCGGCACATTGCTCCGCAACGCCGACCTCGCGCTCTACCGCGCCAAGGAGGCAGGACGCGGGACGTTCGCCTTCTTCGAGGAAAGCCTCAATCGCCGCGCCCAGGATCGCCGGAAGCTCGAGACCGACCTTCGCCTCGCGCTCGAAAGAGGCGAGTTCGAGCTCTTTTACCAGCCCCTGTTCGACCTCGAGAGCAACCGCATCGGGTCGTTCGAGGCGCTGATCCGCTGGAACCACCCGGAGCGCGGCCTCGTCTCGCCAGCCGACTTCATCGCGGTCGCCGAGGAAACCGGGATCATCGTCCCGATGGGCGCCTGGGCGCTTCAGGAAGCTTGCCGGCAGGCCAGCCGGTGGCCGGACGACGTGCGCGTCGCCGTCAACGTCTCGCCAGTGCAGTTCCATCGCGGAGGGCTCAACGAGACCATCATGCAGGCTCTGGCGCTGAGCCGGCTTCAACCCAACCGTCTCGAGATCGAGATCACGGAATCGGTGTTCCTGGACGGCAGCGATCAGATCCTGAAGCTGCTGCACAGCCTGCGTTCGATCGGGGTTCGAGTCGCGCTCGACGACTTCGGCACCGGCTATTCCTCGCTCAGCTATTTGCAGAGCTTCCCCTTCGACAAGATCAAGATCGACCGGAGCTTTATCGAGAACATCCTCACCCGCCCCGGCGCCTCGGCGATCGTCGCGGCGATCACCGAACTCGCTCACGCGCTCGGGATGGAAACCACCGCCGAGGGCGTGGAGGACAAGGCCCAGCTCGCGGAACTCCGCTCACGCGGCTGCTCGTCGGTTCAGGGATTTCTGTTCGCCAAGCCGATGCGGGTGAGGGATGTCGAAAAACTATTCAACGAGGGCCGCTCAGCGCGCAACGTAGCCTGATCAGCGCTTGTCGATCAGCTCCGCCCCAATTGCACGAACGTCCGTGCGGCCCGTCAGCGCCATGGCGACTCGCATCTCCGCCTCGATGAGCTTCAGTACGTGAGCAACACCAGCCTGACCCGTTGAAGCCAGGGCATAAGCCCAGGCGCGGCCGATCAGGACGAAATCGGCTCCGAGCGCGAGCATCCGGATCACATCCAGGCCCGAACGCACGCCTCCGTCGACCAGCACTGGCAGCTTGCCCCCGACGGCTTCGGCGATGGAAGGCAAGGCGCGTGCGGTCGAGGACACGCCGTCGAGCTGACGTCCGCCGTGATTGGAAACGACTGCTCCATCGGCGCCGCTGGAGATCGCGGTTCGCGCATCGTCGGGCTCGAGGACGCCCTTGATGACCAGCGGGCCATCCCAATGCTCACGCACCCAGGCAACGTCATCCCATGTGATCGACGAATCGAAGTTGGCGCCGATCCAGCCAAAATAGTCTTCGAGCCCGGTGTCCCTGCCCAGAACCGGCTCGAGATTGCCGAGGCTGTGCGGGCGGCCGCGGAAGCCGACGTCCCAGGCCCAGCCTGGCCGCACAAGGCCCTGCATCCCCCGCTGAAGCCGGGTGCCGCCGGACAGGCCCGACCGGTAATCGCGGTAGCGGCTCCCGGATACCGGAAGGTCGACGGTCAGGAGCAGCGCGCTGCACTTCGCTTCTGCTGCCTGCGCGAGCAGATCGCGGACGAAACCTCGGTCCTTGATGATGTAGAGTTGAAGCCAGAAGGGTGATTGCAGTTCGCGAGCGATTTCACGAACCGAGCAGACGCTGAGCGACGACAGGGTGAAGGGAACACCCGCCGCCCGGGCCGCCCTCGAAGCCTGGACTTCGCCCCGCCGGGCATACATTCCTGCAAGTCCGATCGGACCGAGGCCAACGGGCAGCGACCATTTCTGGCCGAACAGCTCGGTCGAGAGATTGAGCTTCGAAACGTCCCGCAGAACCCGCTGGCGAAGCTTTACCGCGCTCAGGTCGCCGACGTTCGCCGCGAGCGTCACCTCATCGTAGGAGCCGCCGTCGAGATATTCGAACAGGAAATGCGGCAGGCGCGCGCGGGCAAGCGCCCGATAATCGCCGACGTTCGCCGCTCGCTTCATCCAGCTTCAGGAGGCGAAGTTCGGGTCGAGCCGGTACGCCTTCCGCTTGAGGGCCGGCCAAGCAAGCAGGTTGGCGGCAAGCGGGAGCCCGACCTCGCCCTGCTGAGCGGTGATTTCAGGGGCGCCCTGAGGCGGGTTGTTGACCTTGTCGCCAGCCGTAAGGGCCATGATCTGCGCCTGGCAGGCGCGCTCCAGATAATAGAGCCGGATAAAGCATTCGCCGACGCTCTTGCCGACAGCCAGAGTGCCGTGATTGCGAAGGATCATCGCATTCTTCGTGCCAAGGTCGGCGACCAGCCGCTCGCGCTCGCCGAGATCGACAGCGACGCCCTCATAGTCATGGAACGAAACTTCGCCGCGAATGAGCATCGCGGTCTGCGTCAGGGGCAGAAGCCCCTCCGAATGCGCGGAAACTGCCTGGCCGGCGGGCGTGTGCAGATGCATGACGGCGTGGGCGTCGTCGCGGGCCATGTGGATCGCCGAGTGAATGGTGAAGCCCGCCGGATTGGTGATGAAAGGCGTCGGCTCGACCGGATTGCCGGTCACATCGACCTTCACCAGCGACGAGGCCGTCACTTCCTCGAACATGAGATTGTAGGGATTGAGCAGGAAATGATGCTCCGGCCCCGGGATCCGGGCCGACAGATGAGTGAAGATC
>DASSFK010000261.1:0-4668 GCA_035694565.1 Sphingomicrobium sp. | reverse complement strand
CGGACGCTCGGACGCACTGGTGTTCTCATCCTGAACATGGTCGACACGATGCCGAACCTTGATGTCGTTCGAACTGCTGCGACCCGTCTCGGGTCGACGGTCGAGTTCGACCAGGGTGCTCGCTATGCCGATTACAACGCGTCGACCGACAAGCTTGCCGAGTTCGGTCTGGCCGGGCTCGTCGCGGGCGGCGCCGGTCTTGCCGTGGCGAAGAAGGTCGGGCTGCTGGGCCTCCTCGCGGTATTCCTGAAGAAGGGGATCGCAATCGCGATTGCCCTGTTCGCCGGCGTCGGTGCCTGGGTGAAGCGCAGGCTCGGCCGCGGCAATCGCGAAGAGTCGGACGACGGCGGATACGCCGGTTAGGACGGCGCGGGCGGCGCGGGGAGGTCGGAAACTCTGACCAGCTCGAGGCCGCCGGCTTCCAGCTGCTCCATGACCGCGCGAATGATTTCGGACCGGTCGAGCGCCAGCCGGTTCTGGTCCCTGGCATTGTCGTCGTAGACCAGCTCGTGAGTGACCGCGCCCGAGGCCATTCCGGTCAGCGCGCAGCGCACCAGCTTGCATCCTTTGATTCCGGCGACGGCCTCGTTCGCGATCTCGGAAATGCGGTCGAGCGCCTGCGCGGGCTGGTCGACCTTCACGGCGAGGTACAGGGTCATTCGCCGAGCCTTGGCCTGGGCGAGATTGTGGATCTCACGTTCGAGGAGCTTGGTGTTGGCCATTACGACCTGCTCGCCGGTCAATGCCCGGAGCCGCGTCGTCTTGAGGCCGATGCGCTCGACGGTGCCGGTGCTCTGGTCGTAGCGGATGATGTCGCCCCTGCGGAACGGCTTGTCGAAAAGGATCGCAAGCGCGGCGAACAGGTCCGAGAAGATTCCCTGAGCGGCAAGGCCGATGGCGATGCCGCCGATGCCAAGGCCCGCGACCAATGCGGTGACGTTCACTCCAAGATTGTCGAGGATGACGATGATCGCGATCGCGAAGACGGCAACGCTGATCAGCACGCGGATGATCGCCATCGCATTGCTGAGCGTCGTGTCGGCGGAATCCTCGCCAACCCGGCGGCTGATCACGCCGATGGCAAGCTCGCGTGCCCAGACCGCGCCCTGAAGTGAGAAGGCGATGATGAAAAGGATGTCGAAGAAGCGGTGAAGCGCATGGGGCGGCTCGACGTAGGTCGTCACCACCTCGAGCGCAGCGACGACCATGAAAGCGATGCTCGTCTTGGCGAGAACCCTGCCGATCACCGACTTCCAGGATCGATATTCGGGGTCGGCGGCTGTGATCCGTTCGCCTGCAGCACGAAGAACCAGCATGATCGCGATGAGCGCAGCCGCTGCTATCGCGCCGACGAACAAGGCCTCGTCGTTGGCACGAAACCACGCGAGCAATCGATCCAAGCCCTGGAGGCCCCGGCCCATATGCTCAGTCATGACGGCGGCAAAGCTTCCTATCAAGCGGTGGCACCGTCGCGGTGGCGCCGCCGTTTGGCGAGAAACTGGAGCAAGCCGACCTCTTCGGACGATAGCCACTTGCGCCCACGCGGCCGTTCAAAACCGTTCAGCGGATTGCGCGGCCGGTCGCGCGCCGCCTCGATCAGCTTGGGGTGGACGTAGGACTTGCGGCTGATCGCGACCGTGTTGCCGAGCGCTTCGGCGACAGGCTCGAGCACGGTCTTTAGGCTGACCCCGGCCCGTTCTTCTTCCGCAGCGGTAAGCATCAGGTCGAAAGCGATAACGCTCGCGCCCCAAGTGCGGAAGTTCTTTGCGGTAAAATCGTCGCCGCTTGCCTCACGGATGAATTCGTTCACGTCCGCCGAGGTGATGGGGCAGGGTTCGCCATCCTCGCCGACGTACTGGAAGAGGTTCTGGCCAGGCAGGTCATCGCATTTCGACACGATCCGCTTCAGGTTGCGGTCGGTGATCGGGACCTCATGGACGATCCCGTGCTTGCCGGTGAAGCGCATTATCATCTTGGCGCCCTTGCGCTTCACGTGCCTCGAACGGAGCGTCGTCGCGCCGAAGCTCTTGTTCTCGCGCGCATATTGTTCGTTGCCGATGCGCAGATATTCGGTGTCGAGAAGGCGGACGACCGCGGCGAGCACCGCTTCACGGCTGAGCGCGGGCTTCTTCAAGTCCGCCGCGACCCTTCGCCGGATCTTCGGCAAGGCCTTTCCGAATTCGAGCGTGCCGGAATATTTCTTCTTGTCGCGGCGAGCCCGGAAACTTGCGTGGTAGCGGTATTGCTTGCGGCCCCGGGCATCCATGCCGGTGGCCTGCAAATGGCCATTCTCGTCCTTGCAGAACCAGGCTTCGACGTAGGCGGGGGGAAGCGAGATGGAATTGAGGCGCTCGATCGTCTCGCGATCCGTCAGCCGGTCGCCATTCTCGCCGAAATACTGCCAATAGCGCCCATGTTTCTTGCGGGTATAGCCAGGCTCGCTGTCGCTGCTGTGCCTCAGCCTGCCTCCGTTTGTATTTGCTTCGCTCATTGGCACGACTAAGCGCTGTCGAAGCGGGCGGGTTCCTGATTGTTGTCCAAGGAGGTTCTCTTGCCTGAAATTTCCAAAGCCAGGATTCTGATCGTTGCGAGCGACGGCTTCGAGGAATCGGAGCTGTTCGGACCGCTCCAGATCCTCCGGGACCGCGGCGCAGCCGTGGATCTCGCTTCGCCGGACATGAAGCCGATCCAGGCGACCGTGCACGACGATCCGGGCAAGACGATTCGCCCTGACCTGACGATCGAGCAGGCTCGCCCTGAGGATTACGACGCGTTGATCCTCCCCGGCGGCGTCCGCAATCCCGATCATCTGCGAACGAACGCGGGAGCGATCGAGCTGATTCGCGCGTTCGCCGCGGCCGGGAAGCCGGTAGCGGCCATCTGCCACGGTCCGTGGCTGCTGGTTGAGGCGGATTTGGTGCGCGGGAAGACCGCGACGAGCTGGCCTTCGATCCGCACCGACCTCAAAAACGCGGGCGCCAACGTGGTCGACGAAGAAGCTGTCACGGACGGCAATATCATCACGAGCCGCAAGCCGGCTGACGTGCCGGCCTTCACGGAAGCGGTGATACGACTGATCGAAAAAGCGCAGGCGAGGAGCAAAGAGACAGCGACTGCCTAACCGGCTGGAAAGGATTTTCGCTTAACGGTCCTTTGCATGACAGGGCGGGGTCAAAGCATTGGAGCGGCGCTGGCGTTCGAATTGGCGCCGGCTCTGATATTCGGTTCGGCGGTCGCCATCTCGACGGCGACCTGGCTGGTTCTTCCGCCGTTGGACATGACGCCGGTCGCCTCGGGAGCGGCCGCGTTCGGTGGAATCTGGCTTGCACTGAACAGGTTTGGTGCTCCCAGGGGATTCCCGATCCCTCAGTTCGAACGTCCCGAGATCGAAGTCGAGCTCTCGTCGGTTGGCGAGCTCCTCAAGGAAGCCACCGTGGTTGGAATCGTCGAGCAACTTGGCGCACAGCAAGTCGGTGAAAGCGAATCCGCCGAAGAATTGGTCCTCGATGACGTTCTCGAAGCCATCGGACCTAACGACCGGGTGGTCCGGCTGTTCGAGCCAAACGATACGGCGGGAAAGATGCAGGAGCGGATCGATCGTCACCTGCATTCTGGCCCCCGGCAGGTTCCGGATGCCACGCAGGAGCTTCACGACGCTCTTGCTGCCCTGCGCCGTTCGCTCCGCTAGCCTTTGGCTTCGGCGGACTTTGGATTGATCGATGTCGAGCGCCTTGGTCCTGCGCAACTGAGCGACATGAGGGAGGCCATGCGGGTCTTCGCGGATGCATTCGACGAAGAGGCGACTTTCTTTTCGGACCCTCCCACCGACGCATATTTCGAGAAGCTGCTGTCCAACCCGCACTTCGTCATGCTCGCGGCGCGGATCAATGGCGCGGTCGTTGGAGCCCTGGCCGCCTACGAACTGGTCAAATACGAGCAGCAGAGGAGCGAGTTCTACATCTACGATCTCGCGGTTGCCGAGCCTTTCAGGAGGCTCGGTATCGCGAGGACGTTGATCGAGACTCTGAAGCCGATCGCCAAATCAGCGGGGGCGTGGGTCATCTTCGTCCAGGCGGACCGTGAGGACGAGCCCGCCGTCGCGCTCTACCGAAGCATGGGCATCGAAGAGGCGCCGCTCCATTTCGACATTCCGCTCAACTAGCGGCGCGGACGGTCGAGCAGCCAGATCGCGGCGGCAATCGCGGCGCCCGCGCAGGTGCCGACCAAGATTCCCTTCATCGGATTGCCCGCGGCAACCCCCCAGACGGCTCCGATCAGGATCCCCGCCATCCAGAAGAACCCGCCCGCCATCGGTTTTCGCGTCGCCATGCACCCGCCCATGGCAGAGGAGCGCCGAGTGCTCCAGCCCCGTCGAAATTTCATGGTGAACGAGCAGTTGACCAGCATTGTCGGCTATCGAGAAAGAGCTTCCGGGTTAACAGGGGCCATGGATTCGCCCTTCATCGCCGGCCGCCTTGCACTCGCCGAAGCTTCAGACCTGATCGATCGCTTCGGCGATGACGCCGGGCTGGAGGCGGCGGCTCGCGCCGAGGACAGCCGCGACGCGGGCAATGTGCAGCGATTCTGCCATTGGCGGCAGATCGAGCGTGTCATTGCGACACTCTCTGACGAAGAAGTTCGCGGAACCGTCCACTAAGGCCCCTCCCA
>DASSFK010000260.1:0-7815 GCA_035694565.1 Sphingomicrobium sp. | reverse complement strand
CCGCCGCCGGAGAGAAGTTCACGAGGTGAAGCGTTGGGTCGCCGTGCTGCTCGCCATCATCGGCGGAGCGATAGCGGCCTACACGACCATCCTGCTGCTCGCCGGCGCCCTCCTCGGAGTGTTCTGGCTGTGGATATTCGGAGACGATCCCTGGCCCGGCTGGGCAACGTCCGGTTTCGATGCCCTGATCCCGGTTGGTGGGCTATTTCTGTGGGCGATATTCGGCGTGATGATCTGGACACGGCTCAAGCGTGAGATCATTGCACGCTGACCGCTGAAGCAACCTGAGCGGCCTTATCGGCGTTTTTCCGCCGTTATTGGAGGGAAAGCCGATGACCAGCGTCCCCGACATCTCTCAGCAGGGCAGAGTTCTGCGCTATTCGAATACGGCCGTGTCGATCCACTGGATCACCGTCATTCTGGTCCTTGCACAAGCCTATCTCGGCTTCACCTTCGCTTTGTCGGAACCTGGGCCCGCGCGCGACGGAATATTCATCTGGCACAAGACGACCGGCGTCGTGATCCTGCTTCTGACGCTTGCGAGGCTCGCCTACCGGCTCAAGAACCCTCCGCCGCCGTTTCCGCCCGGGCTTCCGGCATGGGAGCGCTTTGCGGCCGTGTGGAATCACAGGCTCTTCTATCTGCTTCTGATCGCGATGCCGATCGTCGGATTCATCGCGGTCTCGGGCTACGCGAACGGGCCGACCACTCCGCTACTTGGAGGCATCGAGGTCCCGGTGATTCCGGGCATCAGCAAGGAGACCGGAGATCTGGCCGGAGAGGTGCACGAACTGGCGGCCTATCTCTTGGTCCTTCTCATCCTTCTGCACATTGGCGCGGCCTTGAAGCACCAGTTCGTCGATCATTGGCGCGGATCAGCGCGGATGCCGCCGTTCACGTCAAACGGCGAGCCGATCGTCATCGGGCAAGGTCGCGACGAGGCTGTCGCAGAAGGCTGAGCATCGCCAGAGCAACCGCTGCGGCTCCGGCTCCCATCAGGAAGGTCGCCTGCGAGCCGTCGCGGTCCCAGACCAGGCCGGCGGCGAGGCTGGCGAGAAGACTGGCGATGCCGGTCACGAACCAGAAGGCGCCGAAGCTGGTCGCGCGCAGATGGTCGGGCGCGCTGTCGGCGATCATCCTCGCGAAGACACCCTGCGTGAGCGCCATGTGAGCGCCCCAGAACAGCACGCCCAGGACGAGCCCAAGGTAACCGGAACTGGCGGCCAGGATGAGATCGGCGGCAACGAGCACGCCCATGCCGGCCATCAGGATGGTGCGTGGGCTCATTCGGTCGCTGAGCGAGCCCGCAGGATAGGCGAGGGCGGTGTAGGCCAGGTTGAACAGGACGAGAGTCAGGGGCGACAGGGTTTCGGACAAGCCGACCTCGATGCCCTTCAGGATGAGGAAGCTCTCCGAGAAGCGCGCGAGCGTGAAGATGAAGCCGACTGCGAGAAGGCGGCGGGTCTGCTGGTCGATGTCCCGGAAGCCTCGAAGCAATTGCGATGGCTTGGCGTCCACGACCCGCTGTTCTGGCTCGCGAAGCGCGAGCCACGCCAGCAGGAACGAGAAAAAGGCGGGCACGATCGCGATCCAGTAGACCGCCCGGATATCGTCGGCGAGCAGCCACATCAGCGCGATTGCAGCGATCGGCGCGAGCAGTGCGCCGGTCGTATCCAGCGCCTGGCGAAGACCGAAGGCCTTGCCCCGAATCTCGGGCGGCGTCTCGTCGGCGATCATCGCGTCGCGTGGGCTCCCGCGAATGCCCTTGCCCACGCGGTCGGCGAAGCGTGCGCCCATCAACTCGAACGCGCCCTGGGCGATCGGGAACAGCGGCTTGGAAAGGGCGGCCAGTCCATAGCCTGCCATGATCCAGGGCTTGCGCCTCATGCTTCGGTCGGACAGCCGGCCGGAGACGAGCTTTCCGAAATTGGCAGTCGCTTCGGCGAGCCCGTCGATCGCTCCGAGCGCGGTTGCCGGAAGTCCCAGAGTGACCGTCACGAAAACGGGCAGGAGCGCGTGGTAAATCTCGGAACTGAGATCCATCAGAAGACTGACGAAGCCCAGGATCCAGACGTTGCGGGGGAGCTTGGAAGGCCTCTGCACGCGGGCTTGCTACCTACAAACTTGCCAAGCGGCAAACATTTGCTAGGCTGCAATCCATGCTTTGGGGTTCGTCACCGGCCGCCGTCGCGGCGCGTTACGTCGCCGTCTCTCAGAACTTCCTCGCCGACGGGCCCGCCGAGCGGGCGGACCGAGCCCGCCGGATCCTTCTGACCGCGGTCGGTTCGAATGAACCGGCGACCCTGAACGACGTTGCGAAGGAAGTCGGGCGCGGAGCTCCGGCGGTTAGCCGAGCGGTCGACGCGCTCGTTCGAACGGGGCTCATCGATCGAGTGGCCGACCCGGACAACCGCCGCCGATTGGCGATGCGGCTTACCGACGAGGGACGCGAGTTTCTTCGGCGTCCGTCGCCGTCGGGCGTCCTTGCAAACAAGCTCGAACGCCTGGCGCCAAGCGAAGTCCGAGCAATCGAGCGCGCCGTCGAGATCCTGGAGCGCGCAGTCTAGAGCTTCAGCCGTGCGCGTGACGGCGACGGGTCTCCCATCCCTTGCGAGCGGCCGCTGACCTTTGTTCGAACGAACCCGACTTGTGCGCTCGGCCTCCGCGCGACGAGGACACGTGGCTATCCTTCTTGCCGCGCCCCGATCCCGACTTGTTTCCGCCGCCGCTTTCCTTGTTCACGGTCGCCCAGGCTCGGGACTCGGCCACGCTTTTTGGAGTGCCGCGGTCTTCATAGCCTTCGGCGATATGCTCGGCCTTGCGCTTCTGCTTGTCGGTATATTTGTCCTTGTCTCCACGCGGCATGATTTATCTCCTATGAGAAGGTTCCCGCATAAACGTTTTCAGTGGCTGGACGTTGCCATGCTGCATTGCAACATTGGCGCATATTCACTATGTGCGCCGCTCACTTTTCAGGAAAAACAATGAACTTGCGTAACGTCGCGATCATCGCGCACGTCGACCATGGGAAGACGACCCTGGTCGACCAGCTCTTCCGCCAATCTGGCACCTTCCGCGACAACCAGCGCGTCGAGGAACGGGCGATGGATTCGAACGACCTCGAGAAGGAGCGCGGGATCACCATTCTCGCCAAGTGCACTTCCGTCGAGTGGAACGGCACGCGAATCAACATTGTCGACACGCCTGGCCACGCCGACTTCGGCGCCGAGGTGGAGCGGATCCTATCCATGGTCGACGGCGTGATCCTGCTGGTCGACGCCGCCGAGGGCCCGATGCCGCAGACCAAGTTCGTCACCGGCAAGGCGCTTGCGCTCGGCCTCAGGCCGATCGTCGTCGTCAACAAGATCGACCGCCCGGACGCGCGTCCCGCCGAAGTGCTCGACGAGGTGTTCGAGTTGTTCCTGAACCTCGACGCGAATGACGAGCAGCTCGATTTCCCGACGCTCTACGCAAGCGGCCGCGCGGGTTATGCCGGCCCGACCGACGACGTTCGCGCAGGTGATCTGACGCCTTTGTTCGAGAAGATCGTCGAGCATGTGCCGTCGCCGAACCTCGACAAGGACGGTGAGTTCAAGATGCTCGCGACCTTGCTCGACCGCGATCCGTTCCTCGGCCGGATTCTGACCGGCCGGGTCGAAAGCGGGCGGCTGGACGTCAACGCGCCGATCAAGGCCCTCGACGTCAACGGCAAGTTTGTCGAGGAAGGCCGGGCGACGAAAGTGTTCGCGTTCCGCGGGCTCGATCGCGTTCCGGTCGATAGCGCGGAAGCTGGCGACATCATCGCCATCGCCGGTCTGATGAATGCGACCGTGTCGAACACGATTGCCGATCCAAGCGTCGCCGAGCCGCTCCACGCGCGCGATATCGATCCGCCGACGCTGGCAATGAGCTTTGCCGTCAACGACAGCCCCTATGCCGGCCGCGACGGCGACAAGGTGCAGAGCCGGGTCATCCGCGACCGCCTCGAGCGGGAAGCGGAAGGCAATGTCGCGATCCGCATCACGACCGCTGCCGACAATGACAGCTTCGAGGTCGCCGGCCGCGGCGAGCTTCAGCTCGGAGTTCTCATCGAGACGCTTCGCCGCGAAGGCTTCGAACTGTCGATCAGCCGCCCGCGCGTTCTGTTCCGCGACGGCCCCAACGGCCGCGAAGAGCCGTATGAGACGGTAGTCGTCGATGTGGATGACGAATTCTCGGGGACGGTCATCGACAAGATGGCGATGCGCAAGGCCGAGATGACCGACATGCGCCCATCGGGCGGAGGCAAGACGCGCCTGACCTTTTCCGCGCCGTCACGCGGCCTCATCGGCTATCATGGCGAGTTCCTGTCGGATACGCGCGGCACCGGCATCATGAACCGGCTGTTCGAGAAATACGGCCCGCACAAGGGACCGATCACCGGCCGCCAGAACGGCGTCCTGATCTCGATGGAGCAGGGCAAGGCCGTGCCCTACGCGCTCAATGCTCTTGAGGAGCGCGGCATCCTGTTCATCTCGCCAGGCGAGGATCTCTATGAGGGAATGGTCATTGGCGAGAATGCCAAGCCGCAGGACCTCGAGGTCAACCCGCTGAAGTCGAAGCAGCTCACCAACTTCCGGGCCAGCGGCAAGGACGAGGGCATCCGCCTGACCCCGCCGCGCCGGATGTCACTGGAACAGGCGATCGCCTACATCCAGGACGACGAGCTGGTCGAAGTCACTCCGAAAGTCGTGCGCATCCGCAAGCGTTTCCTCGATCCCCACGAGCGCAAGCGCCAGTCGCGTAAGATGGAAGCAGCCTAACCGGCGGGTTAACCCTTTGTCGTTCAATTGAAATGTAACGACCTTAGGAGCATCGTGTGGACATGCGGGTGCTCGACCTAGCGACTCGTCCGGACGTTGGGACCCGTGACGGGGAGTTCGTGATCCCGAAGAAGATCCACCAGATCTACTTCGGCGACGATCTCTCCGATCGCCTGCGCGCGAACGTTCAGGAACTGAAGGACCTGAATCCGGACTGGGACCATGTCCTTTTCGATGCGCCCGCGGGCGAGGATTATATCAGGGCCCATTACGGCGCCGAGGTCCTCAAGGCCTACCATCGCCTCGACCCGCGCTATTACGCGGCCCGGGCCGACCTGCTCCGCTATCTGATCGTCTACCAGGAAGGCGGCGTCTATCTCGACATCAAGAGCCGCTTCGAGGGACCGATCGACCAGTTCATCAAGGGCGACGAAGGCTATGTCCTCGCTCAATGGCGGAACGGCGCCGGCGAGATGCACGAAGGTTTCGGCATTCACCGCGACCTTGCCTATGTTCCGGGCGGCGAGTTCCAGAACTTCCACGTCATCGGAGCGCCGAAGCACCCGTTCCTGGCGGCCGTGATCGAGACCGTCCTTCGCAACATCACTGCATATGCGCCCTGGCATGCTGTCGGCAGGACCGGCGTGGTCCGGGTTACCGGACCGATTGCCTATACTCAGGCGATCTTCCCGCTGCTTGGATCCCACCCCTGCAAAAGGGTGCGAAACGAGGGTGAAGTGGGGCTGCAGTACAGCATCCCCGGCGCCTACGATCCGAGTCCCGCAAATGGCCGGCACTATTCGACGGTCAAGGCACCGGTCGTTCGGATGTCGGCGGCCAGCGCCCTTGCAAGCCGCTTCTTCGTCAAGCTCCGGAACTTGAAGACAAACGCCCAGCGCCCCTGACTGGTCGTTTGCGTAAACTGAGAATTAATGCACAATAAGCGCGACCTAGCCGGGCAAGTCGCATGTCATTGGAGTATCGGTTCGTTGTCATGGACGGCGGAGCTGTCGACTATCCGGAGAAATTCCGGGTAGCCTGCCGGCGTCTCGGCCTTCCGGCGATCATCGACAATTATCCGCACATCGGGCCCCGTCAATTCTCCCGGACGAAGCTTGCAGAGATCAGGGCCCGACTGGAACGGCGGAACGCGAATGAGGTCGTGTGCTTCTGCCCCGGCGCTCTTGAGCATTTCATCGAAGGTCCTGACATCAGCTTCCCGTTCTCCTCTTACGGCGAATGGCACGACCCGCGGCGCGCGAGGGTCATCCCGCATCCTTGGAGCCCGGTCCGACCGGCGGAGTCCGACGCGCTCCGCTGGACGTCGAAGCCGCCGCTCAACATCGGCTTCATGGGCTCGGCCTACACCAATTCCCGTGCGGCAAGGATTGTAGCGAACTTGCCCGTGGCCCTGCGGAGCTGGTTGGAGCACGGGACCCTGGTCCGTGATGTCGACCGCGTTGCCTGGCTCGACGAACGTAAAATCCCCCACCGCTATCTACCGACATTCATGCGCTTCCAGGCGCTGAACGCGGTGAAGCGCGAGCACCAGCGAGCCGGCGATGGAGTACTGGAAATCATCGACACGGCGGGTTTCGATGGATCCGCGGCGCAGATCCGGGGCTTCGCGGAGCACCTGCAGCGGATGACCTACGTGCTGTGCCCGCGCGGGTGCGAGAATTATAGCTTCCGGGTCTTCGAAGCCCTGAGCTTCGGCCGAATCCCGGTCATCATCGACAGCGACATGGTCCTACCCTTGTCGATCGACTGGAAGAGGTTAGCCGTCGTCGTCCCCCTCGAACGCGTCGACGACATCTACGACCGAATCGTCCGGGATCACCGCGAGCGGACGACGTCCGACTTTGTTGAAAGGCAGGAGGCGGCCCTTGCTCTCGGCGCTTACCTCGCCGGGGACGATTGGCTCGCGGACGAGGTGCGGATTGCGCTGGAGCAAAGGCATCTCTTCGGCGTAAAATCCTTATGCGTCGCATAGCAGGGCTCAGGCGCGAAATTCACCGGCTCCTCGCGCCGATCATCTACCGTGACGGAGTGGCGGTCGTTCCGCCGAGGGTCGGCCCGGACTGGGGCGAACGCCGGTTCCTTCGACGCCTGCTCAAGGAGCTTCGGGTCGACTGCGTCTTCGATGTCGGAGCGAACGAGGGCCAGTATGCCAGCGACCTTCGACTGATCGGATATCGCGGAACGATCATCTCGTTCGAGCCGTCGCCGCGAAGCTTCGAACGGCTTTCGCAGATCAGCGACAGGGACCCTTACTGGCACGTCTTCGACTTCGCGCTCGGATCAGAGGCCGGCGAAGCGCAATTCAACCGGATGAAGGAGTCGGTTTACGATTCTCTCCGACAGCCAACGACCGAGGAGACCCGGCACCACGCCCAGTTCAATCAGGTTGTCGAACGGGTGACGGTTCGGGTCGAGCGGCTCGATACGCCTTTTCCTGGCCTGAAACGCCGGTTCGGCTTTACTCGGCCATTCCTCAAGACGGACACTCAAGGCTTCGACCTCGAAGTCTTTCGCGGCGCCCAATCGGTTCACCCGGAGCTGGTCGGCCTTCAGTGCGAACTCGCGCTGAAGCGTCTCTACAAAGGTGCTCCGCTGATGACCGACGTGTTGCCCGAATACGAACGCGGGTTCGTCCTCGCCGGACTCTTCGCGGTCAATCCGCGCGAGGCGGAAGTGGACGAGTGCAACCTGTTCTTCGAACGCCGCAACTGAGGACAGGCCGGGGCGGATCGAGCCGCCCCGGCAAGCCTCTTTGCCCACTTCAGAAGTTGCAATTGTTCGGCTTGTCCCGGTTGAGTCTGAATTGCGGTCCAGGAAAGCCTGCCGGTTTGATGACGACCGCAATGAATTCCGCGCCGTTCGCACTGGTGACATTGTGGACGACGTAGGCATCCTCGATGAACGACTGCCCTGCGCTATAGGGATGTCCGGTGCAGAGTGGGTCGGACCCGTTGTACCAGACGATGCTGCCCTGGGTGACGGTGACGAACAC
>DASSFK010000259.1:0-3733 GCA_035694565.1 Sphingomicrobium sp. | reverse complement strand
TGCTCACTTTGCCGGAGTGCGACCACTTCACTGCGCTCGTGCGTAGCGATTTGGTGATCCCCCATATGAAGGCCTTTCTGTCGAAAGGCGGCTCATAATTGGGCGCTCAATGTCGCCTGTTGGCACTTTTCGGACCCGACCAGCCGGGGCGACCTTGTCCGCTACAAGTTGGACGACCAAAACGGTCTTGGACGAATGCTTTCTTCTATCGCGATTGAGCATCTTCGCGTTTTTACACAGCCAAGACCCATCTCCGACATCGCGCGATGCCGTACAACGACATGGCGTTGCTGGCTGGCGCGGACCTGGGTATCTTGCCCAGGATGCTGCGGTCTCTCCGGTCGAGATCTGTTTTGGTACAAGCCCCAGCCAGACGGCGAAGTCGCGACCTTTGGAGAAGCAATCGCCGGCGGGAGGCATTAAAATACCCGACCTCCGTTCGATACAACGTCAAGGGAGAGTGCCGTGCCCACAAAGAGGTCTGCAAAGCCGTACGCGAAGAAGTTCGCAGAGAAGGCCGCAAAGATATCCGCAGAACCATCCGCCACGAGCAGCGCAGCATCGACGCGGAGCTTCCGGCTCGAGCTCGCGGGCCAGTCCATCCCCGTCAATTCCATCGAGGGCGGCGCTGCCGTGGGCGTCGTCGTCAATGATCCTCCCACCATGAGCGCATTCCGGGGAAAACATCTCTCCGGTACCCGGTTCGAGCCGATCGCGATCGAAGCCGCCTTCAATAGCGCGCGACCGCTGTTCGACTTGGTCGGGAACGCCTGGAAGGGCACACGTCCGCAAGCGAATGGCGCGCTGATCGCCGCCGATGTCAGTGGCCGACCGGTGTCCAGGCGCGAGTTCGTCAGGGCGCTCGTCGCGGAGGCGACTGTTCCGACGCTCGACGGTACATCGCACGACCCCGCCATCATGACGGTTCGTCTTGCGCCGCAACAGACAAGTGACGTGGCGCCACCGGCGACGCTGCCAGCCGTGCCACGGCCGCCGGCACCGTCGCTCGTGTCCAATTTCCGGCTCAGCATCCCCGGCCTCGACTGCACCAAGGTCATCAAGATCGATTCGTTCACGGTGAAGCCGCAGGCGAACCTAGTCGAATTTCCCGACCTTCGGATCGAGCTCAGCCCGGTTTCGGGAGCGACCTGGCGCGACTTCTATCGCACCATGGTGATCGAAGGCCATTCCACGCCGATGGACGAGAAGACAGGCACCCTCGAATTGCTCAGCGCGAATTTGACGCAGGTGGTCGCGACGATCACCTTTTTCAATCTCGGAATCTTCCGGTTGGACGAGACCCTGCCCGACCCCACCTCGGGGCTGACGCGTCTGGTCGCAGGCTTCTACTGCGAGCGCATGGAGCTGGCGATCAGCTAGTCTATCGCCACTTCAGATTCTCGAGAATTTGGAAGGGGGCCACACCGAAGTTTTTTGTGCGGTGCATGAGTCTCTTGTTGGCACGAACGGGACATGGCCCGGTGTCCGACTTGAGTCCGCTTTCGGGAGAAGAGCGGAAGTCGAATTTCGGGGCCGTCAGGTCCGTTGATGAACCGAAGCCGACCTGGGGCAAGGGGGTCGGCCGACGTCTGCCTTTGACCCGTAGCGACTATCGTGAAGATCGCTGACCTGGTCGCCATCAATGTCCGCTGTTAGAATTTGCAAGCATGCATTCCTGCCGCCTAGCCGGGCGAACTTCCTGTGCAAGACGCTGCCGAAGGTCGCCACGGAGATGGCGCGGTATGCGCTGACCTACAATCTGACGCGCGTGCTCAACATCGTCGGCGTCGAGCCTCTGGTCCGCTATTTGCGCAATGATCTGAAGGCTGCGCGTACCTCATCTGAAAACAGCTTCGGCTCCTCCCAGGCGGCGAAATGTCCGCCACGTTCGACCTCGCTGAAGTAGGCGAGGCCGGGGTACATAATCTCGACCCAACTTCGGGGTGCAGCAAAGATTTCGCCGGGGAACGTCGTAAATCCCACGGGAACCGCGACCGCCGGAGGAGACTTGCCGGCCGCACGGGCTGCGGCCTGTCCGGCCTCCCAGTACCACCGTGCGGCCGAGGCCCCAGTGCCCGTCAGCCAGTACAGCGTGATGTTGTCGAGGATGCTGTCCCGGGTGAGATTGCCAGCGGGCTTACCCTCCACGAACGCGCGGGAAATCTTGTAGTAGCTGTCCGTGTCATGGTCGAGCATCCAGCTCGCGAGCCCGAGGGGTGAATCCAGCAGGGAGTAGCCGATCGTTTGTGGCCGCGTCGACTGCTCCAGGAAGTAGCCAAAGCCACTCGCCCTAAACGTCGCGGCCGCCTTCTGCGCCGCGCGTTCCTTCTCGGATTCTGCGGGCAGCTTGTCGGACATTGCCGCCACACCCGCGAGCAAGTTGACGTGGATGCCGAGAAGTCCCTTGGGTGCCTGGCGCCCCATCGCATCCGTTACTGCCGCTCCTACGTCGCCACCCTGGGCGACGTAGCGCGTGTAGCCGAGGCGATCCATCAGCACCGCCCACGCACGTGCGATGTGGGCGGTGTCCCAGCCGAGTTCGGTCGGCTCACCCGAGAAGCCGTAGCCAGGCAAGGACGGCAGCACCAGGTCGAATGCATCGTCGGGAGTGCCACCATACTTGGTCGGGTCAGTCAGGGGACCGACGGTATCGAGGAGCTCGATGACCGAGCCAGGCCAGCCGTGCGTCATGATCAGCGGCAGCGCGTTCTCATGCCGGGACTTGACGTGGATGAAATGGATCTTCACCCCGTCGATCACGGTCGTGAACTGTGGCAGCGCGTTCAGCCGTGCCTCGCACTTGCGCCAGTCGTACTCAGTCGACCAGTAGCGGGCGAGCGCCCGCAGCGTCGCCAGCTGCACACCCTGCGACCGATCCTCAACGAGCTCTTTGGTGGGCCAGCGCGTGGACGCGAGGCGCCGGCGGAGATTAGCGAGGTCTTCACCCCGGACATTGACGCGGAAGGGAAGAATTGCGTCGGCTTTGGTCGTACCAAACGGGGACCCTCCTTGCTTCGATTGCGCGCGTGCGGCGACGAAATGTATTGGAAGCAAGCTGACGGCACCAGTTGCGGCTGACCCTGCGAGGAGGCTGCGCCGGGTGGGTGAAGAGGAGATTGCAGTCATGTTCGGCCTCCTTGTTTACAAGCCCGCTCCTAGACTAGTGAACTGCGATGCGTCGCTCTGCCCCACAAAAGGTTGGCCGAGACATAGGCCCGGTAGGCTCGCAAATACTCGCGGAACTCTCGAACCCACTCACGCACTGGGCTCTAACCCCTGATGTTTGCCGCTCGCCTTGACGATTTTACTCTACTTGCGAACGGCACGCCGCCGAATTCTGCGATCCTTGCTCGGCGCAGCTTGTCGAACCAGGGCCCCAGCGCTCGGCCATCGAAGTTATCCGCGAATAGGGCGCGACCTCGCTGTGATGCCCCAGGTTCGTCGGGATGGTAGTCGGCAAAAGTGAACCCATGGTCGGTATTGGCCCAGGCCGTGTGAGAACCCCTTTGTAAGTGACGGCCGAGAATGCCCGGCATCGGTTTAGCGGCCTCGATCGGGGTGGCAATGAGGGTTCTGAACTCTCCGGCGCCGCGTCGCTTACGTCTGAATCGCCTGCAGCAGTGGTCTGCAGCCCAGGATCGCTATGACGCGTTTCATGTTGTAGGCGAGCACATTAAGCGCCATCTCGGTTGCTACCTTGTGTCGTCTTCGCATCAGGAAGTGCGTCGCCCCC
>DASSFK010000258.1:0-6300 GCA_035694565.1 Sphingomicrobium sp. | reverse complement strand
CAACTCTCTTCAAAAGTTCGCAACCCGTCGCGATTCCGGCAACCTCCGGAGTGACGTTCCGCCGCCTGCCGAGATCGACGTAGAGCGTCCGCCTGCGGATATTGATCGCCTGGACCTGGCGCTGGACCGACGCGGAAGGCGTCG
Source organism: Sphingomicrobium sp. (assembly GCA_035694565.1). Classification (GTDB taxonomy): domain Bacteria; phylum Pseudomonadota; class Alphaproteobacteria; order Sphingomonadales; family Sphingomonadaceae; genus Sphingomicrobium. The sequence continues at coordinate 6,156 of DASSFK010000258.1, read as the reverse complement.
ATGCATAGCCGAGATAGCCGTCGTACCGCTCACCCACCTGTCCGGCGCGGCGAGCTGCATCGAGTCCCGCAGTTTGGGCGGCCGAAGCGCTGGGCACCGCGGCAGCGGCTGCGCCGAGCACGAGCAACGCCAATGAAAGCTTCATGACTATTGCTTCGGTTGCGTCGGGGTTTGCGGGAAGGCCTGCGGATTCTGCTGGATCAGCTGCTGAGCGTCTTCCTGCAGGCGAACCAGCACCTCCTGCCGGATGTCGACATTGAGGTTGATCTCGATCGGCTTGTCCGGAGGACTGACTGAAATGCATCCGCCCAGCGGAAGGCCGAGCACGGCCGCGGCCATCAGCGGCGCGCGGACATTTCTGCTGGTTCTGCTCATCATTTTCTCTCGGTTGTGGTTGGGGACGGGGTGGTTTCGATCTTTTCGTTCGGCGGGGTCTGGGTCTGGGTCTGCTCCTTTTCGATGTTGCGAGTCTCGACCGTCAGGCCGGGGGCATCGATCGGGAACGGAAGCACCGGCGCGATCACTGCGGTCGGATCGTGGAAGCCCTTGGCCATGGAGATCAGGGCGCGGAATGGGCCGCGTATCTGGACGTTGAGCTTGATCGGAAGCCGCCTCAGGAAGCCCCGGATGATCGCCTGGGTCTTGGTTTGGCCAAGGGCAACGCCATCGATCTCCAGTCGCGTCGAGAATTCGCCGGCGAGATCGCCATCGAGGCGGATGATCATCGAGCGGTAGCGAAGATCGCGCAGGGCATCGAAGGCGATCCCGCCCATCATTCCGAGGTTCGCGCGGCTGACTTCGCCGTTGTAGGCGAGGCTCCCGCCTGGAACGCGGCTGTCGAGCCTGCCGCCGACAATCCGGCCGCCTGCCTCGTCGAAGATCATCGGAAGCACGCCGTCAAACGTGCCGGTGGCGTCGAGGCCCTGGAATCCGAGGCTGTCGACAAAGGTCTTCGCATCGAGACCGACCACTTCGAAGGTTAGGCGCTTGGGTGTCGGCTTGCCGAAGTTGAGGACGGTTTCATGAAGGATCAGGCGGCCGCCCATGAACGGCCATTCGCCGCGCTCGAGCTTGACTAGCTGGTTGGCCAGGAACTGGTACTTGACGACCCCTTTCTCGACGAGGATGCCGGGGTTGATCGAGGCGACGGTCGCGGTCTGGCCCGGCGCGGTCTCGAGGTTCAGCAGGTCCGTGAAGGTAACGGTTGTCGAAAGGCCGGTGACCGGTCCGAAAGGCGCTGCGAAGTCCATTCCGGCGGTCGAGAAGGTGCCGCCGGAGGACACTTCGCCCGATCCATTCCAGTGGATCTCCCCACGTCCGTGAACCGTGCCCTGGACGAGCGCGATTACGCCTTCGGTAAGGCGCGTCAGCTCTTCCGGCTGGAGACCCTCGCTAAAGGTCAGGCTGGGCACGTCGAGAATTGCCTGGCCGTTACCGCTGGAAAGATGGTGGGTGATCGTGACGTCCGTTATGTGCGTCCCGCTCGGCGGATGAATGAGCGTTCCGCCCGCCTGGATGTCGTCATCCTTCAGCGTCAGGTGGAAGTCGTTGCTTCGAAGGGCGTAGAATCGCGCCTCCGGCGTGAGGTCGGAAACGGTCAGTCCGCCGTTGGCGGACAGATCCCCGTTGTAGAAGCGCCACCGGCCATCCGCTTCGCTGAACAGCAGCTTCACTTCGCCGATCGTCGACTTGCCGCCCGCGAACGTGCCGCTGATCCCGCTTCCACTGAACGTGCCTTGCACCTTGGCCGCGTCGAGCGCGATCGGGGCCTCGGACTTGCCGATGCGGGCCATGAGGTTGGTCGAGGTGAATTGCTTGCCAACGATTTGCGCTCCGGCGGCCGCAAGGCGAAGCGGCGAGTTGCCGATCCTTCCGGCGAGCTCTGGCCTGCTCATGCGTGCGCCGACGCGGAGGTTTCCTCCGGGCGCCTGCGAGATGATGGCTGGGCCGATCGGACAGACGGGAAGCCTCGTCGGTCCGAACTGGATTTCCTTGAACTGGAAGAAGCGCCAGCTCGCGACGACGCAGGACCGACCGACAGAGAATGCTCCAGCCGGGCCGAGGCGGCCGTTCAAGGGCAGCCTGAAGGCCTGGACGCGTCCATCCGGGTAGGGGCCGTCGAGCAGGGCGACCGTGTCGAAGTTGGTTGCTCCGTCGGCGCTTGCCTGGAAGCGGATCGGGTCGAGCGCCAGCCGGGACGCGCCGGCCTGATAGGGGGCGAACCGGGCAAGACCGCTCATTGACGCTCCGCTGCGCGGTTGCCGAAGCGCGACCTGGCCCGTCGGCAACCCGCCGCCAGTCATCTGGATCAGTCCGTCGATGCGGAGGTTCGCGGAAGGCCAATAGTAGGTGACGCCATCACCGCCCGAGACGCGTACTTGTGCGCCGGTATCAGAACGGACTTCGGCGGTCTCGATCCGAGCGGCGCCGCCGCCGGGGAAATTGACCATCCGGATCGAGCCCGCCGCATCGAATGATCGCGCGGAGTTTCGAATCGCGTTGCTGATCGAGGTGGCGATCGGTCCGATCGGAGTGTTTTTCGCTGCCGAGAGCGGATCGGTGACGCTTGCCATGACCGACTGCGCAAGGCTGCCATTCTCAGCGGAATATCTGGCAACCAGCGCAAGCGTACCCGCGGACGCGCCGATCAGGTACTTGCCGTCGATGCGGGTCCTATCCGCATAGATCGGCCCAAGCCGCGACTTCTGGGCCGAGGCCTCGATATCGCCGTACGCCGCCTTCGGAGTGCCGGTGAACCGGACGTTTCCGGTCATCGCGGCGAGACCGTTCGCTCCCGCGATCACGCGCTGGGTGGTCATTCGCGCATTGCCGTCGAAGGTCGTGAAGCTTTCGCTGAAGCTGCTGTTCAGCTCGAAACGGGGCTGGTCCATCAAGAGATTGCTGACCGGGCAAGCGAACCTGTCCGCGACGAACGGGCCCTCGATTCGCGGACGCCGGGCTATCACGCGGATCGCGGTGTAGGCGCGCATTCCGTCCAGGCTGCATCGGCCCATGTCGAGCTTCGGGCTGACTGCAGCGACATTGCCCCTGAATCCGCCGGTGAGGTTGCCGGTGCCGGCGAGGGCGAACCCGAGCGTTCCGAATGGCGTTTCAAGGCTGATGCTGCTGTCGGCGATATCCAGCACCACGTTGGGAAGAGTGAACGGCTTTTCGCTCGGCGGGGGCAGAAGCTTGCTGACGTCTCCCCAATTGACCTTTCCCTTGATCACCTTGCCCTTCAGGCGAATTCCGCGGGCGACGATGCGATAGACGCTGACGCTTCCGCCGAGCGTGAAGCGAACCTGGATCTGCGCGTAGCGGGCAACGAGATCGGGATTCTTGGGATCTCCAATGACGAGGTTGCTGACCTGCTGCGTGCGCAGGCCGATGCGGTCGAGATTGTAGGTCGCGCGAACACCGCGTTTCTCGAACTCGTTCTGGAGGAAATGGGTCGCGATCGGCCGCCGAGCGACCCAGATGCCGGCGATCGCCAGTAGCAGGATTGCGAAGACCCCAAGCAGCACGATCAAGGCGACGCGCCGCCAGCCGCGCCCGCGCACGATTACAGGGCCGTCGGGAAGTTCGCCGTCGTCGCTCCGCGTTGCAGCCATCGGCGTTTAGAAACCCTCCCCGTGCAGCCCCGTTCCGTTGGCGATACGAACGAGCCGTTGCAAGCAGGCACTCTTGTCGCCTAGCAGCCGCACCCGGATGGGTGACGACCGGGTGATGCGACCGGGCGCGGAACCCGCCTTAGCCATGGCGTTCGCGTGAAATGGGACTGCTCTTATGTCAGATTCTGCTGGTCAGAAAATCACCGGAGGCGTTGTCCACGCCCTTCCTGAGGATCTGAAAGACGCATTGAAGCTCGACCGGGAAGCGCTCGCGACCTGGGAGGACATTACGCCATTGGCCCGCAACGAGTGGATTTGCTGGGTAGAGTCCGCCAAGAAACTGGAAACCAGGCGCAAGCGCATCGATTGGGGTTGTGAAAGCCTGAGGGACGGAAAGCGCCGTCCCTGTTGCTGGCCAGGGTGCCCGCATCGCTGACATTTGATGCATCGCGGCGGCTCTGCTAGCCGCGCCTTCCATGGTCCCCCGCTATTCCCGCCCCGAAATGACGGCCATCTGGTCGGCCGAAAACCGCTATCGCATCTGGTTCGCGATCGAGGTCTTTGCTGCTGAGAAAATGGGGCAGGTCGGGATGATCCCTGCCGAAGACGCCGCGACGATCCGCAAGGCTTATGACGACGATGTGCTCGGCGAAATCGATGTCGACGCGATCGACGAGATCGAAGCGGTCACCAAGCATGACGTGATCGCCTTCCTGACCTGGGCTGGCGAGAAGCTCGGGCCGGAGCGGCGCTGGCTTCATCAGGGCATGACGAGTTCCGACGTGCTTGACACGGCTCTGGCGGTGCAGCTGAAGCAGGCAGCAGACCTGCTGATTGCCGATATCGACGAGTTGCTCGCCGCCCTCAAGCGGCGCGCTTTCGAGCACAAGATGACCCCGACGATCGGTCGCAGCCACGGCATTCACGCGGAGCCGACGAGCTTCGGGCTGAAACTCGCGCAGGCCTATGCCGAGTTCGACCGGAACCGCAGCCGCCTGATCGCCGCAAGGGACGAGATCGCAACGGCGGCCATTTCCGGTGCGGTCGGGACGTTCGCCAATGTTCGGCCCGAGGTTGAGGCGCACGTCGCCAAGGAGCTTGGTCTCAGCATCGAGCCTGTCTCGACGCAGGTCATCCCGCGCGACCGTCACGCCATGTTCTTCGCGACCTTGGGGGTGATCGCTTCGTCGATCGAACGACTGGCCATCGAAATCCGTCACCTGCAGCGCACCGAAGTGCTCGAGGCCGAAGAATATTTCTCGCCGGGTCAGAAAGGCAGCTCGGCGATGCCGCACAAACGAAACCCGGTCCTGACGGAGAATCTAACCGGCCTGGCGCGCATGGTGCGCGGCGCCGTCATTCCCGCGATGGAAAATGTCGCACTCTGGCATGAGCGGGACATTTCACACTCGTCCGTCGAACGCTTCATCGGCCCGGACGCGACAATCACTCTCGATTTCGCGCTTTGTCGCCTGACCGGCGTCGTTCAGAAGTTGCTCGTCTATCCGGAGAGAATGGAGAAGAACCTCAACCGCATGGGCGGCCTGATCCATTCGCAACGCGTGCTGCTGGCGCTGACGCAAGCGGGGTTAAGCCGCGAGGATTCCTATGCCCTGGTTCAGCGCAATGCGATGAAGGTTTGGGATTCCGATGGCCGGCTGTCGCTCCTTGAGCTTCTTAAGAACGATCCCGAAGTGGTCGCCAAACTCAGTGCCGAACAACTCGAGAGTCTGTTCAACCTCGACTATCATCTGAAGGAGGTCGACACGATCTTCGACCGCGTGTTCGGCGCAGCCTAGCCGAGCATATCCCGGATACGGCTGAAGAAATTATTCGAGGCCGGGCATTCGTCGCCGGTCTCGGTCTCCCGGAATTCTTCCAGGATCTTCTTCTGCTTCGAATTGAGCCTGGTCGGTGTCTCGACCAGAACGCGCGCGACAAGATCGCCTCGACCACGTCCGTTAAGGACGCTCATGCCAGCTCCACGCTGGCGAAGCTGCTCGCCCGACTGAATTCCGGCAGGGATTTTCAGCTCGATAGCGTTTCCATCGATTCCGGGGAGGCTGATCGAGCCGCCAAGTGCGGCGGTCGTAAACGTCACCGGACATTCCGCGATCAGGGTCGTGCCTTCGCGGGCGTAGACCGGGTGGCGCTTCTGGTGGACGAAGATGTAGAGGTCGCCGCTCGGACCGTTCCGAACGCCTGCCTCGCCCTCTCCAGCAACGCGGATGCGCGTGCCTTCGTCGACGCCTGAAGGGATTTTCACAGTCAGTTTGCGGCGCTTGAGAGCGCGGCCTTCGCCTTCGCAGGAATGGCACGGGTCGGCGATGACCTCGCCGCTTCCGCGGCAAGTCGGGCATCCGCGCTCGACCATGAAGAAGCCCTGCTGCGCGCGGACGCGGCCCGCGCCGCCGCAGGTACCGCAGGTCTTCGCGCATTCGTCCATATTGTTGCAGCCGCGACCGTGGCAGGTGTCGCACTGCGCCATCGCTTCAATCGAAATGTTCGCCTCGGTGCCTCCGAAGGCTTCTTCGAGCGATAGTTC
>DASSFK010000257.1:0-4548 GCA_035694565.1 Sphingomicrobium sp. | reverse complement strand
CAATATCGGACAGTCGGCGCACCTCCTGTTCGTCGCCAAGAACCTGGAACGCGTTGGAGACCATGCGACCAACATCGCCGAGATGGTCTACTATGCGGCCACCGGTGATTATATGGCCGAGCCGAGCGCGAGAAAGAAGCGATAGAGAGGCGTATGACTCGGAAGAAGCTTCTCCTGGTCGAGGACGACCGGGCTCTTGCCGAACTCCTGATTTGGCATTTCGAACGAGAGGACTTCGAAGTCCGCCGTACCGGTGACGGCGAGGAAGCGCTGCTGATGGCGGCAGAAGACGTTCCGGACGTCATCGTCCTCGACTGGATGATCGAGGGCATCCTTGGACTCGAAGTGTGCCGCCGGCTCCGGCGCAGGTCGGAGACCGCGAACGTTCCGATCATCATGCTCACCGCGCGTGGCGAAGAGAGCGACCGTATCCGCGGCCTCGAAACCGGCGCGGACGATTATGTCACCAAGCCATTCAGCCCGCGCGAGCTGGTCGCCCGAGTAGGCGCGGTGCTTCGTCGCGTTCGTCCAGCCCTGGCCGCCGAACAGCTGGGTTACGACGATGTCGAAATGGACGTCGCGGCACACCGGGTCCGGCGTGACGGAAGGCCGATCGCTCTCGGCCCGACCGAATTCCGGCTGCTCAAGCATTTCCTCGAGAATCCGGGCCGGGTCTTTTCCCGCGAGAGGCTTCTGGACTCGGTCTGGTCGCACGATCCGGACATCGATCTGCGGACCGTCGACGTCCATGTTCGCAGGCTTCGCAAGGCGCTCAACGACGGCGGACAGAAGGACATTATCCGAACCGTTCGCTCGGCCGGCTATTCGCTCGACGCCGAAGCCTGAGAGTCACCCAAAAGCAGCGTCACTGAACTGCAACAAAGTGGTCACTTTGGAGTCGTGACCCACTCCTAGAGAATGCGCGTCGGGGCTGGGCCGCCGACGATTCCAAGGGGTATTCTTAAAATGTCTTCCAAGCTTTTGGCTCTGGCCGGAGTGGCACTCGCCGCAACCACCGTTAGCAGCGGGGCAGAAGCCCGCACCCAGATGCGCGCCGTCGGCTCTTCGACGGTTTATCCGTTCGCCAAGATCGTTGCCGAGCGCGTCGCGCGCGCCAACGGCCGCCTCGGCACTCCAATCATCGAATCGACCGGCACCGGTGCCGGAATGAAGCTGTTCTGCGCCGGCGTTGGCGAACGTTTCCCGGACGTCGAGAACGCCTCGCGTCGGATGAAAGCGTCGGAAGCCAAGCTCTGCGCTGCCAATGGCGTGACCAAGGTTACCGAGATCCAGATCGGCATCGACGGCATTTCGCTGGCGACCTCGAAGAAGACCCCGCTCGCGAACCTCACCACGCGCGACATCTATCTCGCTCTCGCGAAGACCCCGTTCGGCAAGCCGAACCGCGCGAAGACCTGGAAGGACGTCAACGGCAAGCTGCCGGCCATTCCGATCCGGGTCTACGGTCCGCCGCCCACGTCCGGCACCCGCGACGCGCTCGGTGAGCTGATCATGACCGCAGGCTGCGACTCCAACCCGGGCATGGCCGCGGTGAAGAAAGCCGACGAGAACAAGTACAAGGCGATCTGCACCGGAATGCGCGAAGACGGCAGCTTCATCGAGGCTGGCGAGAACGACAATCTGATCGTTCAGAAGCTCGAAGCAAATCCCGGCACGGTCGGCATCTTCGGCTATTCGTACCTCGAAGAGAATACGAACCTGCTGAAGGGTCTTTCGATCAACGGCGTCGGCCCGAGCTACGAGACCATCAGCTCGTTCAAATATCCGGGCGCCCGTCCGCTCTACGTCTATGTGAAGAACGCTCACGTCGGTGCGATCCCGGCGGTTCGCGCCTTCGTGGCCGAGTTCACCAAGGAGAGCGCATTCGGTCCGAACGGCTATCTGCGTCAGGCTGGGATGATTGCTGCTCCGACTGCGGTCCGCGCCCGAAGCCAGCAGGCAGCGCGTCAGCTTGCGCCGCTCAATTTCGCCAGCCTTAAGTAGCGGCTGCGATCACAGTAAGAACGTCGTGTATCGCTGGCTCTCTTTTTGAGAGCGGCGCCGAGGCCCCCACAGTCGGGGGCGGGGGAAAGGAATAGTAATGACTCGTAAGTTTATGATTGCCGCGCTTCTCGCCGGCACCGTCATGGTCGCTGCGCCCGCCCAGGCCGCTGCTCAGGATGCGCCGGCCGCCCAGCCGGAGCAGACCGAACCGGATGCATCCGACGCTACGGCCGATGCAACCATTCAGGGCACCAATCAGGTCGATGATCTGCAGGCGAAGATCGAGCTCCTCCAGGCTCAGGTCGAAGCTCTTCAGGACGCCCTGGAAGGCGTGAAGACCCAGCAGGCGAAGGCCATCCCGACGTGGAAGGGCGCGCCCGAATATGCCGACAAGGACGCCGGCTTCTCCTTTAAGCCGAAGGGCTTCGTCCAGTTCGACGCGGGCTATGTCGGTTTCCCCGATGGTGACGAGCGCCGAGGCACGGTGAGCGGCCTCAACTTCCAGAACCTCGGCTGGAACACCCGGGCACGCCGCATCGTGTTCGGCGCCGAAGGAACTTTGCCGGGCCGCTTCGGCTACAAGGTCGAGTTCAACTTCGCGCAAGGCACGGTCGACTACGAAGACGTCTTCCTCACCTACGACTTCGAGAAGGCGCCGCTGCAGGTTTCGGTCGGTAACTTCTATCCATATTCGAGCCTCGAAACGGTGACGAGCTCGCGCCTCGGAAGCATGATGGAGCGCGCCTCGTTCACCGATGCCTTCAACTACAACCGCCGCCTCGGCGTCGGCCTCCAATTCTCGGACAAGGCAACGGACAGCTATCTCGTCCAGGCCGGCATTTTCTCGACGCCGGTCAACGACGCGAACTTCACTCGCACCGGCTGGCAGGCATCGCTGCGTGCCCTGTACTCGCCGACGCTGGGTTCGACCCGACTGCATGTCGGAGCGAACTTCCAGCACCGTTCGAACAATCAGGAATCGCTCGGCCAGCAGTATCGTACGCGTCCGTTGACTCAGATCACCGATCAGCGCTTCATCGATACGGGAACGCTCGCGTCCAAGGGCGACGATACTCTGGGTGTCGAGTTCGCCGCGATCCACAAGAGCCTGCATGTCGCCGCCGAAGCCCAGAAGGTCTGGGTGCGCGATGCGTTTAACGCCGCCCAGCTGGCCGCGACCAACGCCGACCCCAATGACAATGACGTCGCCAACGGTACGGCGCTCGACGGTGATCCCTCATTCTGGGGCGGCTACTTCGAGCTGGGTTACTTCCTGACCGGCGAGACCCGCGCCTATAAGGGCGGCAAGTGGGATCGCACCAAGGTCCTGCATCCATGGAATGACGGCGGCTGGGGTGCCTTCCAGATCAATGGCCGCGTCGATTACGTCGACCTCAGCGATCGTGTCGCCGACGCTCCGACGACGGGTCTGGCCTTCTCGGCGCCCTATTATGTCAACGGCGGCAAGCAGCTCGGTCTCCAGGCCAGCCTGATCTGGAATCCGATCGATTGGGTTCGCTTCATGGCCCAGTACGGCCACCTCGACGTGACCGGCGGTCCCCGCGCGCTGGGGCTGGTCGATCCGGGCAAGGCGGAGAACAAGCGGAACTTTGGCGTCGATACGTTCGCGGCCCGCGCTCAGGTCGAGTTCTAGTTCGCCTTTCCAATTCCACTCCCCGGAACCGAAAGGCAGACCCCCTCGCCCGGATGTACGGCGAGGGGGTCTTTTTTTGTCAGACGGCGTCGACCGGCCGCGGGCGGTGGTCTGCGTCGAGCGCGACGAAGGTGAAGACCCCCTCGGTCACCTTGACCTCGGTCGCTCCGCGGTCGCGGGTTGCAATGACTTCGATCCGGACGCCCATGGACGTTCGGCCAACTCGCTCGACCTCGGCATAGACGGAAACGATGTCACGAAGGTGGATCGGTGCGATGAACTCCATCCGCTCGATCGCTACCGTCGCGACCGGGCCCTGGGAACGACGGGACGCGGCGATGCCGCCCGCGATATCCATCTGGCTCAGCACCCAGCCGCCGAAGATATGGCCGTTCGCGTTGATGTCGCTTGGGCCCGGCACCACGCGCAGGACCGGCTCACGAGTTTGTTCAGTCAATTGTCTTCATCCTCTTCGAATCGGTTTGCGGCCTCGTCGTGGCCGCTGTCGCTGCTCAGGAAGACCAGGCTCATCAAAGCTCCGGCGAGAAGCACGGAAAGCCCTGCTCCAAGCGCGGTCGCGATCATCATGTGGATGTGATCGCCCTTGTCGCCCCGAATGACGAGCAGCACCGCGATCGCGGCCACGACGACCGAGAACAGCGCCATCCACTTCATGATGCGCCGGAATTTCTGAAGCACCGAGATTCGCGGGGTCGGAATGGGGTCCGGACGGGGCATGGCCTTTTCTTTGGCTTCGCGAAGTGGGACTATCAAGGCTTGCACCGGTGACCGGAGTCGGAGGCTGCAATGAACGTCCAGACGATCCTTTCGGACAAGGGGACGGAGGTCGCCACCATCGGCGCTGACGCGACCGTTGGCGATGCCGTCAA
>DASSFK010000256.1:0-26174 GCA_035694565.1 Sphingomicrobium sp. | reverse complement strand
TTCTCAACGGAAAAGTGATAATAGGCGCTCAGGGAACCCTGAACGTGATGGAGTCCGCCACCAACGATCATCACGATCGGCAGTGCGAAGCCTAAAACTCCGATGCCGTTCCTCAAGATGACGTAGCTGGTGGATACACTGAGTGGATCCTCGGATCGGCCGAGGAGCCGCGTTGAAGCAGGCGTCAGAACCGCGACAATCCCTCTTTGTATCATTGCCATTCGACGCCGGCCCTCCGGAGCTTGATCGGACAACTGGCGGGGCGCCTCCATCGACGAGGGTTCGTCCGAATCAGGCATGCTCATTGGCTCCGCAAACGAGTCGCGCCTCCAATAGGCCGTATCAAGTTCAGCACGGTTCGCCAAAGATTGAGGGCAAGTCAGGGGATACAGAGTTTGGAGCTTCGAATTGATCGCTCGGTCCTGGGCGATCCGGCGTTAAGTCGGATGGGAGCCGCCGCGCACCGACGGCCCCAAACCCTCAAACGCCTACTTGCGGTAAACGAGTTCCTGCAGAAGCATGTTGCCGCCAAGCTTGCGATACTTGGCCCGCTCTCCACTTTGCGTGTCCCCCTGCCGGGCACTGGACTGGAGGAATGCGTTGGTTTCCTTGGCGCGCGCTTCATCTTCTGCGGGCGTGGTGGGACGATCCGCGATCGTGACAAGATACAGATCGGGTTCGCCAACGCGCTTGTTGACGTTCGAGAGGACATAGGAGGCCTTGATCCAGCCTTTCGACTTCTGGAAGTCCGTCGATTTGCGATAAAGACCGGCGAGATGGTCGGCATAATCGCCAAAGTGACCATCATCGATAGTGATTTCAGCCACAGTCCAATAATCTCCGCCCTTAACGGGGAAGTCCTGTGCTGCCGCCGGAACGGCAAACAGCATCGTCGCCGCGCCGAGCGCGGCCAGAGTAAATTTACGCATCGGATTGAGATCCCTAGTTTTGGCGGAAGCGAATGCTCTCGCTCTTCGGGAGCGGCGTCGCCACGATGACGAGACACCTACGAATGCGGCGTCGTCCCGCACCGGGTATACGCTCGTTACCGGTGGATACCTAATTCAAATTAAATCCCAATTTGCCCTTTCCAATGTCCGTTTTCCACCCATTGCAGACATTAGAGGGAGATTGTTCATCCCTCCCACGCGTCACCAAGCAGACCGTGCTCCTGCTCAAACCATTTCAGCAGTCGGGCGGCGTCTGTTGGCGTTGCGGCGTTGATGTCTTCAAGGCTGATAAGGATGTCGGCGTCGGCCATGGGCACTAGGATGATCCGTTTGGTGACATGCAACTGTCCGGTGAACGGAACCCTGCGTTCCCCAACGTAGGCTTCAATCTTCTCCGCCAACCGGAAGGAAATTGCATCGCCAACTAGCGGAACGACCGGGAGTTCAAGCGGGCCAGACACCATCCCAAACGACGTCTCGTCGGCGTTAACAGATATATCGATGTGGACTTTGGCCATTTGCTTTCCCGCCGAAGTGCGCCGCACCTGTATGACGGATTTCCTAATGGCAGCTTTCCACCCATTCCTGCCGCTAGACCGGTAGTGGCAGCTTTCGATCCAAAGCTGCCACCAGCGAAGCCCTGACCTCGACCGAGCTTCCGTCTGATGTCAGGGTCCGTGATGTGAGCGGGAGCGAGCGCGAGTTCGCTCGTATCTCGGTCAACGATGGCGGAGGTGAAGGCTGGAAAGGGCACAGCGACTCAGCCTAAGGCTGCTGCGCTCGGGACTGTTCGGGGGGACTAGCATATGATTGCCCGCGCCTTTGGCGTCGCTGTCGTTTTGGTTGGTGTCGTTGGTCAGTCAGCCGCGGCAGCTGCCGTTGATCCTATCGGCGACTGGAAAATCGAATCTTCGGAGGCGCGCTGCGTCGCGGTTCGGAAGTATGGCGATGTCGCAGATCCGATCACGCTCGCGCTTAAGGCGCCGCCTTATAAGAGCGATGTTCTCCAGCTCGCAATTATCAGGTCCGGGTACCGGAAGTCGGCTGAGCAATCCGGTGCCAAGATTGTGATCGATAGTCAGGAGTATGACACCTATGCCCTGGGTTATCCGCTAGCCAGTCATAAGCAGACGGCAACGCTCTTCACTCTCTCGCCAACCATTTCTGCGGCACTTCGTAAGGCGAGCAGTTTCTCGTTCAGCCTAAAAGGGGGTGCGCGCGAGAATTTTGCCTTCGGTCCTAGCGAGAGCATGTGGACGGATTTAGCCGCTTGCGTCGAACGATTGAGCCGGACCTGGAATATGGAGGGAGTTGAGGCATCATTTGCTCAAAGAGTAAGTGGTTCGCTCCGGGGCATTTTTACGTCTGCGGACTATCCTCGTGAAGCCGTCCTCGCGCAATTTGCCGGCAGCTCACGTGTTCTGCTTCTCATCGATGAAGCAGGGAACGTTAAGGACTGTACCGTCTTGGAAACAAGCGGAATGGCGGTGCTCGATTCCAGGACTTGTGGCGTGATTACGCAGCGAGCCAAGTTCACACCCGCAGTCGGTGCAGACGGCAAGCCGATGAAGGATTCCTACGTGCAGCGTATCGATTGGACGGTGAGGAAGTGAGTTCGATGTGGCCGAATTGAAATGGCGGGCGATCTGCCAACCTGACGGTTGATCCGGTTGAAAGAATGCTGGAAGCAGGCAGACCAAATGAAGATGAAAAGTCGAACTAGGACGATCCTAGAGATCGTCGCCATCGTCATCGTTGCGGTTTGGATTGCATTCCTAGTCCAGTGGAAAACTCGGCACCCGGAGCAGGCGCTTGGTCCCGGAGCGTATCGCGATGCTCTTCGCTAGGTTTGCGATGTCCGCTTTGATGAGACGATGGCCGTGGTAATCCTTCTTGCAGCGACGGCCACGGTCGTAGGACATCTCGCACTCGCAGAAGCGCGTCCACCACTGCTCGGTTCTAGTTGTTACACGGCTGCGGCCGAGGCAGCCGAACGAGAGTACGGCAAGTACTACAAGGCCGACTGGTACATCGACCTGCGAGCTATCTTGAAGTCAAATCGCGTGCAGGCGGTCGAAGTGCATGTGGGTCCCTACGACGGCTCGGCAGGAGGCGGCATCACAGCAAGTTACGCCTGCGAAACTGGCAAGCTGACATTCGTGGAGCAGGAGCGTTAGCGGACCGAAAGCTAATGGCAGCTTTCGACCCATTCCTGCCATTGCGAGAGCGGTGCGTCGGTTGCTACGCAAGGCTCATGTGGAACCAACTGACGATTGGCTTGGGCGGCCTTCTGCTGGCGTTTCCCGGTCACGCCAGCCAACCCGACCCATTTGCGTATAAGTTCGTGATGACGCCCGAAGAAGGGCCGGTCGATGCGGCTGTTGAGAGGCGCTACACCGCTTCGTTCAACCACTGTCAGAAGGCTGCCGTTACGACGGCGGCGAACGTCACCTGTTTCCGCGATGAGTTCGCTCGCCAAGATGAGACCCTAAATCGCGTTTGGCGCACTGTCTTCGGTCGAATGCCCGCCAACAGCCTCGGTCGCCTAAGAGCAGCGCAACGGCAATGGGCGAGCCAGCGAGACCCATTCTGCAAATCCAAGGCGGCGGAGTTTAGCCGGGGAACCATTGCCCCCGTCGTGTATCTCGACTGCCGCGTAGAACAGACTATCCGACGAACGATGTGGCTCTCGGCGCTGCGTTAGGCGCAATGGCAGCTTCCACCCTTTGCAGACATTAGGCTTGGCCGGAAGCGAGTGCCGCTCTAACCGCGCTGGAAACCAAGTCCGCTGGCACCCTGATGGTTCCAGAGCGTGACTTGATGAGGTTGTAGCCCGGAGCGAACAGCCGCAAACACAGGTCCCGGTCGCTCCCCATCAGGTTGTAGGTCGGCAACTGGAGCTGTCCGGGCTGAGTAGCCTGCTTCGCCCTATATGAGACAACCACATACAATCGGTATCGGAAGAGTCCGTCTTTGCCCGGCTTTAGAGGCCTCGCGCTGCCCGGCAGGCCCAAGTCTCGCTCGTAATCGTCGTATGGGCCGAAAGCGATTAGCCCGTTACGATTACTCAGCGGGCAGAAGTCGGCATCGACGTAAACCGCGTCTACCTTCTGACCAATCGCCGTAAGGTTCGTCTTCGAAGCAAGGCCGATTTCTAGATACCTACCATAAGAGGGCGAAGGCGGCCCCAATTCCGACGGCGGTATCACTTTCACGACGCGAACTTGTTCTACGGCGTAGGAGCCTAGATACTGTCCGCACCCGGTCAACGCCAATAGGTTGACCAAAGCAAGGGTCAGGCGCTGCGCACTTGTCATAGCATCTGGTGATAACGGCGGAATGTCAGCTTTCCACCCGTTGCAGACATTAGGAAGCCACGACAAACACGGCTCATGAAGAACATTCAGATCATCGACGGCGCCTTAAACGCCACCTTCAGCATATTCCAAGCGACCGACCAGGAGTTCGCCGCCATTTTCCCTGATGATCGCGACATCGAGATTATTGACGAGCTGATTGAACGGTTAGGGGAAGCAGAAGCCGGGCGAGTATTATCAGAGCTTTGGGAGCGCCCAATCCTCAAACGAGAGGCGGATGGTATCCATGGGACGCTGTTCTACAGTGCCGAAGAGAGACGAGAGTTCTTGCCGAGATCAAAGCGCGAGGTGGATTGGGACGAGAGTTTCGTGAACGGCGCCCAACGAGCGCTTTTCCGGCGACATCGCTAACGGCAGCTTTCCACCCAAACCTGCCATTAGCGAAGCGTCCGCTTTCGACCCATTGCGGACAATTCGCCAAGCTGACGAACCATCGGCGAGATGGCGAATAACAGCCGACTGACTTGAGTATACGTATGCAGCTTCATTGACCGGCGACTGCCCGATTCTAGGCTCCTTCAACTCAAGGGGGAGGAGAGTTGGGTGGTTCGGGTTGGAGGCATTGATCGATCGCTTCGCGGTATAAGGAATTGTGCGCTCCTGCTAATCACAGCGATTAGCGCGACGATCCACGCGGCTTCAGCTCCGCAGCCTTCGACAAGCAAGGTTCGGGATCGCGCCCCAGAGGACGACATAATCTATCTAATCATGCCTGATCGCTTTGCGAACGGCGATCCATCGAACGATCGTGGCGGACTTACAGGCAGCAGGATGCAAACCGGTTACGACCCAACGGACAAGGGCTTTTGGCATGGTGGCGATCTAAAGGGAGTGATCTCCAAACTTGATTACATTCAGGGACTGGGCGCGAATGCGATCTGGCTCACTCCCGTTTTCGGCAATCAACTCGTGCAGGGAGAGGGTAGTCACGCCAATACCGGCTATCACGGCTACTGGGGCCTGAACTTCACCGATATCGATCCCCACCTCGGCACAAGGGCCGATTACAAGGCCGTGGTCGATGCTGCGCACGCACGCGGGATCAAGGTCTACTTCGACATCGTCATCAATCACACCGGTGACATCATCAAGTACCGCGAATGCCCAAGAACATTCTGCACGTACCGGAGCAAGGCCGACTACCCCTACACGCATCAGGGTGGAGTCAAAGGTCCGCAGATCAATTCCGGTTTTCAAGGCGACGCATTTGACGGCCAAACGTCAGCGAACTTCCAGCGACTGACCAATCTGAACTACGCCTACACGCCCTACATTCCGGCTGGAGCTGAGCACGCCAAGACGCCCGCGTGGCTCAACGATCCCAAGATGTACCACAATCGTGGGGAATCCGCCTTTCGTGGCGAAAGCTCGCAATACGGCGATTTCATGGGGCTCGACGACGTGTTCACGGAGAACCCTCGCGTCGTTGCAGGCATGATCGACATTTATGGTCGTTGGATCGATGATTTCGGGATCGATGGATTTCGCATCGACACTGCCCGTCACGTTAACGCCGAGTTCTGGCAGACCTTCATCCCTGCAATGCAGGCGCGGGCACGGGCGCGAGGCATTCCCAACTTCCACATTTTCGGTGAAGTGATGGAGTTCTCGCCAGGGGAGCTCGCGCGCTTCACCCGAGTTGATAAGCTGCCGGCCGTCAACGACTTCGCACTTCAGGGCGCCCTAGTCGAAGCGATTGCTAAGGACGGCCCTACTGACGCGATCACCAACGTCTTTCGCGGCGACGTCTTGTATCAAGGTGGTGAGGCCACCGCTCGGCAATTGGCCACACTGACCGGCAATCACGACGTCTACCGTTTCGCTCGCGCGGTCATGCTCGCTCGCCCTCATGCATCTCTCGACGAGGTCCGGAAGCGGGTTCGGCTAGCATATGCGGTGATCCTTCTGTCCAGGGGCATACCCACGATATATTACGGCGACGAACAAGGGTTCACAGGCCTGCCTGGCGCAGCAGCTCCCGTCGATCAAAACTCCCGAGAGGACATGTTCGCCACGCGTACCGCGGCGTATGGGAACGCCCGCCGTCTCGGATCATCCAATTTAACGGGCGCGGGTGACCATTTTGATGTCACGCATCCGTTATACCGCGACCTCTCCCAACTCGCGCACATACGCTCGACAGATCCGGCGCTTCGTCACGGAGCTCAGATATCGCGCAGCTCAGGCGATAAACCTGGACTGCTTGCATTCTCGCGTTTGGACGGTGGTCATGAAACTCTTGCCGTTTTCAACACTAGCACTGGGCCACTCGATGCGCAGGTTGTTGTCGAGCCGAGCTCGAGGACTTGGACCAGCGTTGCCGGGGCGTGCGCCGGAACCGCGGCAGCAACTGGCAGGTACCACGTCCGTGTGCCTCCGTTAGACTATTTGGTCTGCCGCTCAGAAACCAGCCACCATAACTGACGTCCCCTCTCGACCCAAAGCAACGTTTGGACCGAGATCGGAGCGCTTGGGCACTCATCGCTAACGCATCTTGGGTTCGCCACGATCGGCTGTTAAGCGGCCCGCCATGCTCAACATCAACGGTATCACCGTGCGCCTTGGCGGACGCACAATCCTCGACCGCGCGACAGCCGCAATTCGGCCGCGCAGTCGTGTTGGCCTGATCGGGCGTAACGGCGCGGGCAAGTCGACGCTGATGAAGGTTATCATCGGCCAGCTCGAAGCGGACGAAGGCGACGTTGAGATGCCGCGCCGGACAAGGCTCGGCTATATCGCTCAGGAAGCGCCCAGCGGGGACGCCACGCCGTTCGACACTGTTCTTGCCGCGGACCTGGAAAGGGCGGAGCTGATCGCGGAGGCAGATACCTGCGTCGACATGCATCGGCTGAGCGACATCCATGATCGCCTGCTGGCGATCGACGCTTATGGCGCGCCCGCTCGGGCTTCACGGATCCTGCTCGGTCTCGGCTTCGACGAGGAGATGCAGGGACGCACGCTCGACAGTTACTCCGGTGGCTGGAAGATGCGCGTGGCGCTCGCCGCTTTGCTGTTCTCCCAGCCCGACGTCCTGTTGCTGGACGAGCCGTCCAACCACCTCGATCTAGAAGCCACCCTCTGGCTTGAAAATTTCCTCAAGGCCTACGCTGGGACTCTGGTCGTTATCAGTCACGAACGCGATCTGCTGAACAATGTGGTCGATACGATTCTTCATCTCGATCGAGGGAAGATCACGCTGTACGCGGGCGGCTACGACGACTTCGAACGGCAGCGGGCCGAGCGAGCCGCGCAGCTTGCCGCCGCCAAGGCATCCCAAGATGCGCAGCGGGCGCGACTTCAGGACTATATCGCGCGGAACAGTGCTCGCGCCTCGACGGCGAAACAGGCTCAGTCCCGTGCCAAGATGCTGGCCAAGATGCAGCCCATCGCAGCGATGGCGGAGGATCCCAGCCTCAGTTTCGCCTTTCCCAGCCCGACCGAGCTTAAGCCGCCGCTGATCACGCTGGAGATGGCGGCCGTCGGCTATGCGGAAGCGAACCCTGTACTGCGCTCGCTAAACTTGCGGATCGATCCCGACGACCGCATCGCGCTGCTCGGTCGCAATGGCAACGGTAAGACGACGCTGGCCCGCCTCCTTGCCGCGCAGCTTGCGCCGATGGAGGGCGCGATGAACGCGTCGGGTAAGATGCGCGTGGGCTATTTTACCCAGTATCAGGTCGAGGAGCTGCATGGCGAGGCCACGCCGTTGCAGCACATGAACCGTGCGATGGAAGGTCAGACGCCCGGCGCCATACGCGCGCAGCTCGGACGCTTTGGCTTCTCGGGCGAAAAGGCGACGACCGCAGTGAGTAAGCTTTCGGGCGGAGAGAGGGCGCGCCTGGCGCTCGCACTGATCACGCGTGATGCGCCGCACCTGCTGATCCTGGACGAGCCGACCAACCACCTCGACGTGGATGCGCGCGAAGCGCTCGTCCAGGCGCTCAACGATTACGACGGCGCGGTCATCCTCATCAGCCATGACCGCCACATGGTCGAACTGACCGCGGACCGGCTCGTGCTGGTGGAGAACGGAGCCGCCGTGGATTACTCGGGCAGCATTGATGACTACATCGATTTCGTGCTCGGTCGAAGCCAGTCCAAGGCGGAAGCGAAGCCGAAGGCAGTTAAATCAAATCGCAGGGCCACCGCCAATGCTCGTAACGAAGCCAGCGTGCTGAAGAGGGCCGCATCGGATGCGGAAGCGAAAAGTGCGCGCCTCGCTGCGCAATGTTCGGCAATCGACAGGGCAATGTTCGACCCAGCGGGCGCGGACCCAAACCTCGCGTCGCTACCGATGAGCGAGCTCTCGCGTCGCCGAGCGAAGCTAGGGGCCGAATTGGCTGTCGCCGAAGCGCGTTGGCTGGAAGCGAGCGAGCAGCTGGAGAGCCTCGCAGCCTAGCCTACAAAGCGGGGCTAGCCTCAAGTTCGGCCTGCCGAGCTAATGTCCGCTATCGACCCATTGCAGACATTAGGATTGTGAATAAGCTGGACATTGGCCGAGCTCGCCAAAGTTCTACGTATCAGCGACGCGACTAAGCCCCCGGCGCATCGCTTAAGGTCGGGTATTTAAGGTGCCAATGGAGTGCCGAGGTCTATTGGACGGGGCAGACTGTCTCGTCAAACTCGTCCAGTTGGGCCAACAAGGCGCCCAGGTCACTCACGTGCGGGTCGTCAATCAAACCCGCTTCGAAAAGGGCCCTCGCGACATTTCCGAGGCCGAGGCGTGGGTTGGTTTGGCTCGATGAGTGTTCGCCAATCCCGCGATCAGCATGAGCAAACTGCGAGGTCACTACGCCCCAGCAGTTCGCAGGCACACTGCCATCGGGCACCGCTAATGCCACGCTGGGGATCGCAAGGGCTGGCACGGCGATGAGCAAGAGAGTCAGGCTTGGCTTT
Organism: Sphingomicrobium sp.; assembly: GCA_035694565.1. Classification (GTDB taxonomy): domain Bacteria; phylum Pseudomonadota; class Alphaproteobacteria; order Sphingomonadales; family Sphingomonadaceae; genus Sphingomicrobium. The sequence continues at coordinate 16,951 of DASSFK010000256.1, read as the reverse complement.
CGCATGGGCTGTCTCCTAGTGCTGGTGCGACTACCTTCGGATGCTTGAGCAAGTCGGCTCAATCAACCAATCCAGATCGACGGTCGCGAGAAAGGGACTCATGAGAGGACCCTTAGCAATGCGCTGCTCAAATACGCCAAGTGGGCCGGGGCGCCAGTTATCGAAAGGTATGACGCGTTGCGTGATGTCCGATGAAGCATTCAGGATATCCGATTTCCACCCATTCCTGCCATAAGCGGAATGTCTGCTTTCGACCCATTGCTGTCATTAGCGACCTATCGCTAGGCTGACGCTATGAGCGTTGTGCCAGAAGCGATGCGAACCCCGTTTCGGGGTGCCGGTTGGTTTGAGGGTCGACAAGTTGCCGTCGACCGGGCGGTGCCAGCGGGTCACCCAGCTTCTGCCGTCCTTGCGGAGCTTGGCGGCCTCGTCTTGGTCGAGCCAGCTCCAAACATTTGTTCGATTGCTTTCCAGCATGTCGCCGAGGGCGCTCCCTTTGTGGCCGAATGGGAAGCGGCATTAGGAACAAAGATGGTGGGCATCGCAAAAGAGGATGACGGGCACTCGGAACTACACCTTACCCAATCGGGTCAAGTCATCGGATGCAGCCTCGTTCACCCAGCATGTTTCCTCGTCGGAACGACATTTGAAGGGGCCATGAATGCAATCGGGCGAGGCGAGCGGGCTAGTCCAATGCTCCTACCGGCGCAGGATGAAGTCACGCTTTATGGCGTCACGTTCCGCCACGGCGATGAGGCCGTGATTGGACCGGCTGAACTCGCCTGACTTAATGGCAGCTTTTCCACCCATTCCTGCCATTAGGATCGGGGTTCAGAACGCCTTCGAAAACCCGCTACAAGCCACCCGACGAGCAGCAAGCAGAGCGGAACGCCTGCTCCCCAGACCAACGCGTTGAAGGTGTACGACTGTCCAGCCTCAAGTGCCTCTAGGACTGGTTCCGGTACCGTTGCGGCGGGAGGCAACAGGTCGATGTAGCTATGGGCATCACTGGTCAAAGCATATCCGCGCCAGCCGACATAAGCCCAACCGGCTAACCAAATGGCGCTGATGACAATGAAGAGGCGCTTCATCTGCCCCGACGCTATTCCACGTTACGTCAGCTTTCCACCCATTCCGGACATTAGGCGAAGGCCGTTAGCGACCGTTTTTGGTCCGGTCGCTTTGACTAAGCGCGGCGACAATGAGTTCGGCTGGCACAATCACAGTTTGAGACTGAGAACGCGTGACGTTGTAGCCCGGCGCGTGCAACCGAACGCAAACGTCGCGACGGGCCGAACGCAAGTCATACCGAGGCCATTCCATTGCGGAGGTGCTATAATGGACATCGGGCATGGGGTGGGCCGGGACGAGATAAATGCGATAGCGGAAACGCCCATCTCCATGCGGCTTTATGCCTATGGCGTTTGACGCGAAGGTTGGGTCCTTACCAGCCTCGTTCACCGGGCCCAGGGCCACAATCCCGTCGCCATTTTGCATGGGGCAAAAGTCCGCATTCACATAAACCGCCTGCCGCTTCTCGCTAAGCGCGGCGAGGTTCGTGCTCGAAGCCAGTGTGATTGCGAGAAACTCGCCATAGCTTTGCGCATCTTTCGGAAAGGACGCAGGCAGTCCGCGTACTGCCTCCACGTTTTCCAAGCTGTAGTCGCCCAAATACTGCCCGCAGCCGAGAAGCGGCAGGCAGAGTAACATGATGACTATTGTCCCGCCGTGTCTCATCAAGTCAGCTTACAGGCGGAACGGCAGCTTTCCACCCATTCCTGCCATTAGCGTAATGTCTGCTTTCGACCCATTGCAGACATTGGGTTCGACAGTAGCCGGCCGCCCGCGTCTGTATTCAGATCACGGTCCAGTTGGCGATCCGCAACTTGTGACGGACAGGCCTCTGGCAACGATGCGGCGCCGCGCGGTCACTAACCTCCGCGGGCTGGGAGGTCACTGTTGAAGATGTCCGCAGCCGCTTTCCATTCGCTGCCGATCTTCCGCCAGACGACCACGTACTTGCCGGTATCGGTCTGCGTAGTGCCGTCGGGCGCGATCGTGAGACTATATGTCCCACGATCGAGCGCCATGTCGCCCGACGCTGAAACAACGATCTGCTCCGGAGCGAAGGTCAGAGCAAAGCCGGGGGTCTGCATCATCGATGCCCAAGTTCGCTGGATCGCCGCGCGTCCTTTGCCGATCGGCGCATTGGGTGGCATCACCGCGCCGTCCTCGGCGTAGAGTGCCGCAATGCCTGCAGCATCCTTGGCTTTCACGAGCTGAAGCCAACGATCGACATGCCCGCGGATTGCCTGCTCACCCGCGCCAATGTTGACAGCGGCGGCGGCATTCACTTCGGCGATGTTGTCACCGGACTTCTCAGCTGCCTGGCACGCGGGCAGCAGCGGTATGACAGAAAGTAGCAATAGCGTGTTCCTCATTGGGACCTCCTCTTGCTCTTACTCGCCATAGCACGGCTAACGTGCCTCGCATCAGGTCGCCAGTGTCCGCTTTCCACCCATTGCGGACATTAGCCGAGTGTCTGCTTTCGACGCATTCCTGCCATTAGCTACTGAGGTCCCGGTGGATTACAGAAGAGCTTCGGTGGTTCGGTTGAGCCCACCTCGAATGTGAGGGTCAGAATTGCACATCCGCCATCAAACACAGGCGTAATCTCATTCACAAGGACGCGGCGAACGGGAGGCGGAAGAGGGTGCGATCCATGCTTGGCAAATTCTTGCATTAGCCGATGGTCGATCATCTGGCCGAGGATGTAGTCTTTTCCGTTCACTTTGGCCTGTGTGTACGCACGATCATACCTAGTTAGTGGTTCCGCTCCCGCAGGCATGACGACTTTCGCCTCCACGCTGGAGATCAGTTCCGCATCGGGAACGCGATTATCCGTAAATGCGGGCTTCGGGGGTGGACCAGCCGACACTAGGAAGAACAGGAGCAGTAGCACTGACCGGCCTTTCGTGAGTTCCGAAAGAAGCCTAACGACCGGGCAGCGTCGCGCAACCGACCTGACGGCAGCTTTCGAGCCATTGCGGACACTCGGTCTGACAGCCATGTTCCCACCATGCACCGCCGATATAGACTGCTTCTGGTTCCCCTTACTTTGGGTCTCGGTTGGATGATTCGGTCACTTCACAAGAGGTGAGTCAGTGGCCTTGCGGACGGCGAGCTTCGTTTTTGGCGGCCTCGCGGTGCTTGCGCTTGCCGGTGTTGCATTTGGCGTCCGGTCGGCGAGAGCGAAGGAGGCTCGACGAAAAGCTCAAGAGGACATCTTTCTGAACCATTAGGCCAGGCCTACGAGTGTCCGCTTTCCGCGCATTGCGGACGTTTGGGCGCTAGTGACGTCTTTCGGTGTCAGTGCCGGATTGACCTGGGTCAAATTCCAATCGGCTCCTTAACCGCATTGGTGCACTCGCCCTTCATCGGGACTTCGATAAATGCTTTCACTTGCGTGGGGCATTATCGGAGTGTGTGATATGCCCGGATTCGGAAGAAGAGTTGATGGCCTTTCAGGCCGTAGAACGAGCAAGCGCGATCAGGTTCTCCTGGCCGCATCAGCATGGGCCATTGGCGGCAGCCGGTCAGTTCTCGTTGCGGACATTTCGTCAGCCGGAGCGAAATTGCAAGGGCGCGACTTGCCGCGACCTGCGACGGAAGTGCTTGTGACGGTCGGAACTACTGAATTATTCGCGAGAGTCAGTTGGAATGAGGACAATGAATGCGGCCTCAACTTCGAGGTTCCGCTGACTCCCGACGAACTGGCCCAAATACAAGCACAAGGCGATTGGGGGCTCGTTACAGGCTTTCGATGAGAGCCAGCACGAATGTCTGCTCTCCACCCATTGCAGACATTAGGTCAGCATAAGATAGTGCCGTCGTGATCTGGTGGGATTGGAAAGCGAGCCAGCGCGTGCCTTTCGTGGCGGCGATGTTGGTCGTCGCTGCGGTTCTGTTGATGCTCTTCGGCGGGTTCGCGGGCGATTGGCGAGCATTGCTGGGCGGCACCGCCTTCCTGTTCATCCCACAGATCGTCGCTTGGCTACTCTTCGTGGGCCTAGCGACGGGCCGCATGCCGTCTGCCTATGGTCGTTCAGAGTTGCGGGACGAATCCCCGAAATGGTTTTGGATCACAGGCGCAGGCTATGCGGCATTGGTGCTGTTCTTTATCTGGATAATCGTCGGCGTCGTCCTCTTAGGCTTCTAACGTCAGCTTTCGACCATTCCTGCCATTAGCGAAGCGTTTGCTTTCAACTCAAAGCGGACATCAGCCGTCGAGGGCAAATCCATTAGCGGGGAGGCCCCTCGGTCGTTCGGCACCCGCACCAGGTTCCACCTGTTGAAGGAATAACTTCAGTCCGGACCATTCCTCAGGAACCGGAGTTCAGGTTCGTGCCCTCGGTTATGGTGTCTGCGCCGTCTCGCTTGGAGCAGGTGGGCAGAGTGGCTTGCCCGTCTGAGGGTCAACGCTCCTCCGTAAGGGCGCTCCCGTTTGCGGGTCGGATGCCGTTCCGAGAGCCTCTGCGAGGCAGCGGTATGCGGTCATTCTAGGAAGGCTATCCCAACGATTGGACGTAGTTGGGCGAGGAAGGTCCGAAACTGCAGGCGGCTGAGCTTGCTGGGGCCTCGGAGCCTGGGCCGATTGAGCCAATGCGTCAGTGCCGATCAACAAGCTGCCAGACAACAACGCACTGAGGGCGAAGACCGAAGGTGTTGGTTTCATAGCGAAAACTCCCTCCATAAAACTGACGAAGGGCGTAATTGGTCCGCTTCGGATGGGGAAACCACGGAATTTCCCGCGACTGAATGCGCGTCGCCTGCGATGACGCGACAACCGGGGCTTCCGCCAATGACTGCTTTCGACCCATTGCGGACGTTGGGACGCGCTCAGCGAAAGCTCACAACTTGCTCATGACATCCGCTCATCTCTGGGCAAGCGTGGCTGTCGCGCTTTGCAGGAGAGACTACATTGCCGTCCCGCCCATCACTACCTTGGTAGCTCACCGGATTTGTCCTGATAGGCTTCCCAGTCGTCAACTTCATCTACTGGCCTAAAGTTCTACGGTCGGGCGTGCTGCCATCAGACGGCGACAGCATCGGCATCCCGATGCTTGGCAGCGTCCTTACCACGCTCATTTTCTCGCCCTTGATACTTGGTATCGCTTGGCTCTGCCTGCGGCGCTACAACCCCGAAACGAGACTTTGGTGTTGGCGGAAAGACCGACCATTTCGCAGTTTAGCGGCGACCATTCTGTTCGGTGCAGCGTCGGCCATATTGACGGCTGGCATGTTGGACAGCCTCACGCCTCCGCTGCCTTGGTATGAATATCTCTGGCCTGCCTACTTCTCAGCGTGGCTACCATGGTTGCTGGGCATGCGAGCGGCAGCGATAGACCAACTCGATTACGAGCCGACATACACAGAACGTTAGGGTCTGCTTTCCACCCATTGCGGACATTAGGTCAGCCGAAGAGCAGCGCTCCCGCTGCAGCCGAACCGAGTACAACGACGGGCACGCTTAGTTTCGAGCGCCAGCGATAAAGCATGGCAAGGGCGGCGAGGAAGATCGCGACGCCGAACGGAAGTGACGGGACGGTCGCTCCGACGTTCCAACCGAGTTGAACCGCCGTCACCGCGATCAGGCCAACCACTCCTGCGGCGACTCCTTCGAGGAAACGATGAAGCCGCTCGTCCTCGATCACGCGTTCCAGGTGATCATAGAACAGGAGCGCGAACGCGAATGCCGGAAGGAAAATTCCGGCCGTCATCGCAAGTGCTCCGCCCAATCCTCCAGCAATGTAGCCGACAAAAGTCGCGAAGATGATCAGTGGCGCCGGGATAACGCCCGACAGCGCCAGGCTATCGAGAAACTGGCTTTCACTGATCCAGCCCCGGCCAACTGCGTCTCCACGAACGAACGGAATGGCCGTGTAGGCTCCGCCAAAGGTCAGGAGGCCCGCCTTCAGCCCGGATAGGAAAAGGGCCAGTATGCTAACCGTCCCTCCCGGAATTAGTGCCGTGGTGCCGCTGGGCACCTGCGATCCGACAAGAATGGGAATCCTGCCAATCCAGAAGGCGAATCCGACCGCGACGACTGCCAGCGCGGCGGCAACGGCATATCTGCGGGCAGCGACAGAAGCGTACACAAGGCCCGCTGCGGGAAGCGCGACCCAGAAGCTCACGCCGAGGGCCGCTGAGACGACGCAAGCCATGCCGATACCCCAGAGCCAGCCATCGGTGAGCGTGTGTTCGGTGATGCGGTGGACGGCGCGGACAATCAGGGCGATCACGCCGATCTGCACGCCAAGAAAAACCGCTGCGATTTGCGGCTGCTTCAGGTCCAGTCGCTGATAGGCCCAGGCGATACCAAGGATCAGAACCAGCCCTGGCAGCATGAATCCCAAGCCAGCAAGGAGTCCGCCAAGACGCTTCCCCTTCATCATTCCGAAGTGGACGCAAAGCTCGTGCGCCTCCGGACCGGGAAGCACCTGATAGATGGCCAGGAGTCGGTTAAAGCGGGAGGGCTCTATCCAGCGCTCTTCTTCGACCAGCTCGCGCTTGATCATCGCAATTTGAGCGACGGGACCGCCCCACGCCAGAAATCCGAAGCGGAGGAAGCGCAGAAAGATGGCTGCAGGTGAAAGTGCCGACGAACCGCTGGACATGCTTGGTTGGCTAATTCACGCATCGTCCGCTTTCCACCCATTACGGAGATTCAAGAACCACTGCGCCGTCCCCTGCGTTAACTGATCGCAATCGCACACCTCAGGGAGGAGGCCGCATATGAATTGGCACCTCGCCGCCGCCGCTCTGGCACTGTCCGCGTCAGCGTCAGCGAGCGCCGCCACCAACTGGACAGACGTGGACGCGGCCATGGGGAGATCCGGCGTCGTGCAGGCGGGTGACGTCCATCGTTACAGCTTCCCGCGTTCCGATCTTTCCGTCACGCTCGACGGCGTTCGCATCAAGCCCGCGCTGGCGCTCGGGTCGTGGCTGGCATTGCACGACATGGGCGATCATGCCGAGGTGATGGGCGACCTAGTTTTGACGCAGCAGGAAGTGAACCCGGTCCTGTCGCGGGTGCTGGAAGGCGGCCTGACGATCACGGCGCTTCACAACCACCTGCTCAACTCATCGCCCCCCACGATGTACATGCACGTTCACGGAACTGGCGATGCGGTGAAGCTGGCGACAGCGCTGCGCCAAGCTTTGGCGGCAAGCCGAACACCGACGGGTCCGCAGGAAGCAGCAACACCGGCCGCGCTGGCGCTCGACACCAAGGCAATCGACGGCGTCTTGCGTGCGCAAGGGAAGGTCGCCGGCGGGACCTACCAGTTCTCTTTCCCGCGTGCCGAGCAAATCCGTGAGGACGGAATGGCGCTACCCAACTCGCTCGGCCTTGCGACGGCGATCAACTTTCAGCCGACGAGCAACGGGCGCGCGGTAGCGACGGGCGACTTCGTGATGGTCGGGCCTGAGGTGCCTACGGTCATTGCCGAACTGCGACGCCACGGCATCGAGGTCACGGCGCTGCACAATCACCTGATCGGCGAGCAGCCACGCCTCTTCTTCATGCATTTCTGGGGTAACGGCGAGACTGCGGCGCTGGCGCAGGGTTTGCGAGCTGCGTTGGACAAAATGAATTTGAGTCGCTGATGGCGATCCAATGTCCGCTTTCCTCGCGACATTTAGCCGAGTGTCAGCTTTCGACGCACACCGGACATTCAGTCGCTTGGGCGCATAGCAACATATCCAGTTCGAAGTCCGGGAACGAACCCGGCTTTCTCGTAGAAGGCGTGAACGCGCTCGTCAGCCCGTCCACTCTGCAGCAGAACGTGATGGCAGTCCTCCTGCCAAGCCTGGTCTAAAGCTGCTGCCAAGACGGCGCTACCGTGGCCCCGACCCCTGAAATTCGGGTGGGTGACCACATTCTCGATGAAACCGTGTTGACGACCACCGCGAAGCAAGTTCGGTGCAACAATGAGCATGCAGGTCGCGACAATGCTCTGAGCCGCCGCGGATACGAAAACGCTGACGCCTGTCCGGCCCAAAGTTGTGAGCCAGATTTTCTCGGCCCGGGAGCGCGGTTCTGCAAGACGACTAACCTCGCTGGCTTCAAACAGCTGGAGGATGCCGCTTAGATCTTCCGGACGAGCGAGGCGCGCAGCGGGCATCATGGCAAGAAGATAGCGGCTGAGGGGGTGACCTCAATGTCCGCATTCCACCAAAAGCAGACAATCGCACCGAACCCAACTTTTTCGTTGTTTAATAATCTAGAGCAACCTCTATGCCTTGGTCGCTCCGACGATGAGGGCTTATGCAGGCTGCCGAACCACCCGCGATTGTCGTACCGAGCGCGCAAGACGACGACATTATCGAGGTTGTCGCCACTCGCCCGGACCAGGCGCAGAAGATCGATCGCCGGACCTATAGAGTAAAAGAAACCCCGCACTCGGTGCAGGCCGACAGCCTTCAATTGCTGCGCGGCCTGCCGGCCGTCACTATCACCCCTGATGATCAGATCCTGCTGCTCGGTGCCGCCGGGGTTACGATTTTGGTCGATGACCGGCCGGTTCACGGCGACCCGATCCAATACCTCCGGACGCTCCACGGCGGCGACATCGAGCGGATCGAGATCATTACCAACCCGTCGGCGCAATATTCGGCTCAAGGAACCGGCGGCATCATCAATTTCGTTCTGAAGCAGAAGCAGAGCGAAGGATTGACGGGGTCGGGAAGCGCGGAGGCTTCCTCCATAGGCCATTTCAAGGCCACCAGCTCCGTCAAGACGAAGAAGGGCAAATGGACCTATGAGCTTCAATTGCAGGGGCGGGCCGGCCGTTATGCGCAATCGACCTATCACAAGCTCCGCACCATCGGTGCCGATCCTTCCAATCCCACCATCAATACCGAGGACGGTGGAGGTTCGGCCCGATCGAGCAACGGGTACGTGAGCGGCAAAGTCACCTATGAGCTGGACTCGAAAACCAACATCTCCGTCGAAACCTTCGGCGGGGGCGGCATCAACGATTCACGAAACGATATCGAATTCGCCGGGCTGACGCCCGACTTCGCCTCCTTTTCTGAAGTTCAAAGACCGGGTGGCTCGGCCGCTTTCCTGGGCAGCCAGGTTTCGTTTGACCACAAGGGAAAGACGGACGGCGAAACGTTGAAAGGTAGCGCTACGATATTCGGCAATCCTCGCGACAATCAGCATCTGTTCGACGAGACAAGCGACGGCGACGCCTATTCCAAGCGACAACTGAACCAAAGCAATTTCGCCAACGCCAATGTGGATTGGGTTCATCCGATCGGGAAGGACCGCATCCTTTCGCTGGGCGCAGGCTTGGAGATGGAGAACCACGACCGGCAGTACATCTTTTCATCGGTGGGTGGCACCGGCCTGTTCGGCCCAGATGCGGACGAATCCTTTTCATCGGTTCAGCGCAAGACGTCGGCTTATGCGACGTTTCAGAAGACGTTCGGAAATTGGGTCGTCATGCCGGGCATTCGGATGGAGCGGCTGGATCGAACGATCAAAAGCCCCGGCTTTCCAACGTCGAAGGTCACAAGGACGAACCTTTTCCCAACCTTTCACCTTGAGCATCCGCTCAGCAAATCGCTCAACCTGACGCTGAGTTACAGCAAACGGTTCGACCTGCCTTACATAGACAGTTTGCGCCCGTTCCCGGTCTTTCTCGGAGCGCTGGCGATCGAAAATGGGAACCCGGACCTGCGGGACCAGTCCACCGACGCCTACGAACTCAACCTTCATTACAGCCGCAGAAAACTCGAACTCGGCTTGATCATCTATGACCGGGAAACCGATCGGGTCTGGAACTGGAGTTATTTCGTAAACGCCAATGGTCTCAACGTTTCGAGCCTGATCAACGCCGGTCACAAGTCCGATCGGGGAGCGGAGTTCGATGTCAGCACTCCGCTATTCAAGCGCCTGAAGGGAACGGCGAGCATCAACCTGTTCAGCAGCCGAGTCACGATCGACCCGGTCAACAGCGACGATTTCGACGAGAGCTTTCGGTACACCGGCAACGCGACGATCGAATGGCGCGGCAAGGATCGCCCAAAGAGGCCCGGCGATATCGCCCAGCTGCACCTGACCTATGAGAGTCCCTTGCGTTCGTTTCAGATCCGGCGAGACAGTCAGTACTCGCTCAACCTGTCCTGGACGCACAGCTTCAGCCGAAGCGCTTCAATGACGGTTAGCGTCGATGGTATCGGATCGACGAAATACAGCCATCGGCTGATCGCTCCGACAGTCCAGGAATTCTACGAGCGCCGCGACCGAAATCCGGTGTTCGAATTCAAGCTGACGAAGACCCTCGGAGCACCGAACTAAGTTGGCATCGCGGCGCCCTGAGCGAAACTTCATCGGATTTAGGCAACATATCTTGAGTCAGGATATGTTGGCGCCCCTCGCGGGAGCTCAGGAAGCATCGCTTTGCGCGCCTGCTTTCCAGCCTAGAAAAGCTACCTGACAACATCAGTCGTGCGCGCACCTAATGTCCGAGTTCTGACCATGGTGGAAAACGCTGACCTTTTACTCTGCCGTCGATCGAAAAGCTGACTCGGTTGCTCGGCGTAAGGAGCACCAGATCAGGATACATCCTATTGAAAATCAACATTTTTTGATGTTCACTCAATTTTCAAGCTCAAGCTGAGTCGCAGAGTCAGGGGGCCGCAATGAGCTATTCTGGAGTCATCGTTTTCGGCGACAGCCTGGTCGACTCAGGAAATGCGCTGGGCCTTGCCAATTGGTACAACGGGCTACCCTTCACCGAGCCCGTCGATGCGGCTCCCATTGCGAGTGCAGGTTACTACGCCGGCAGATTTACGAACGGTTTCAATTTCGCTGATCTGATTAGCAACAAGTTCCTGGGCATTACGACGAAGCCGGTATTTCCATTCGGCTATGACGACCCCTTCCTTGGTCTGCCAATATCGCCGTTCGCTTCGGACCCGTCAGGACACAACCTGAACTTCGCCTACGGCGGCGCTCAAATGCGGCGGGGCGGCGAGAAGGTTCCATCCATAGATGGCCAGACCGATGCGTGGCGCGATGCGGTCGATGGGCACGCAGATCCCAATGCTCTGCACCTGTTCGCTTTCGGCGCGAACGACGTTCATGACCTCATTCCCAAGACTGGAGCCTGGGCGAGCCTTTCGGCGGCTACGTCCGCGCTTACGAAAGCCGCCGACAAGTTCATTCACGAGATCCTCCAGACGATAGACGACGGCGTAAACCACGTCATGGTGCTCGGAGTGCCGAATATCGGCATCCAGCCCTACTACAACGGCTTGGTCGACGAGGCCGCTCGTCGAGCGGTCGCCACGCAATATTCGCAGATGCTCGACGATTTGATCCGCACGCGGATCGCCGCGCTGACGCTGCCGTCGGATGTGGAACTCAAATACGTCAGCTTCACCGGAATGGCCGATCAGGTGATCGACCAACTCGATGACCTTTACCCCGCGTCGCAGGTTTATCCGCTCAATCTGAGCAGCGTCGTATTCTTCGATCAGGCCCATCCAACCGCACAATTGCACGCGATGGCAGCGGCCTATCTTTTAGATCAGCTAAACGGCACGGTCTCCGGAGATATCCGTCCTTTGCAGACCGCGGACTATGTTCTGAACGCGAGCATTGGCGTGAAAGGCGAGATCGATACGGTTGTGCTCTCTCTCGCATCAAACACGACCTACACCTTGAACATGCTTGGTCTGAGTTCGCTGGGCGGCAATGTCTCAGTGCTTGCGGATCCGCTCTTGAAGGTCATCGGCCCGTCCGGGACACTGGTAGGCACAAATGATGATGGCGGAGTGGGGCTCGACGCGAGCCTTACGTTCACCACGGGAGCTGCTGGCGATTACACGGTCCAGTTGATCGGTGTCGGAAGCATGACAGGCACCTACCGCTTCCAAGCGGATGGCACCGCAACCGGCAATACGACCTACGCCGTGACTCACAGCTCGGCGGTGATCCTCGAGCGCGCCAAGGAAGGCGTAGATACCGTGCTGACAAGCGTCAGTTACACGCTTCAGACGGCGTGCTCGATCGAACAACTGAGAACGAATTCCGACGCTGGCATTGCGAGCATCAACCTCACCGGCAACAATATCGATCAATCGATCATCGGAAACGCCGGCGCCAACATCATAGATGGAAAGGGCGGGGCCGACGGCTTGTGGGGCCTAGGCGGAAGCGACACGTTCTTCTTCAGTACCGCATTGGGACCGACGAATGTCGACCGGATTTATGACTTCGATCCGATCGCGGACACGATCCGGCTAGACGACGCAATATTCGGCGGTCTCAGTCTCGGTTCATTGTCGCCGGGCGCATTCGCACTAGGGCCGATTGCGGCGCAAGCGGATGACCGGATTATCTACGATCCAACGAGCGGAAAGCTTTACTTCGATGCAGACGGCATTGGCGGCATGGCCCAGGTCCATTTCGCAACCTTGAACGCGGGACTATCACTGACGGCGGCTGACTTCTTCGTAGTCTAATCACCGGCAAGAAGATGTGCCACGATCTGTGCTGCGAACTCGGGTGCGGAAGGCTGTAGCGCAGCATTAGCTCGCGTCCGCTTGCCACCCAAGGCGGGCTTAGGTTGTATTTCAACGTCAGTTCGCGGGCCCCAACGACTGGCGGCACGGGCATCGTTGTAACTTAAAAGGGAGCGATGCAGTCGCTACAGTAAAGTGGTGAAGCGACTGACGTTGCTCTTAGTCTTCCTGGTGGCGCTGGTGCTTGCAGCGGGAATCGCGTGGCAGGCGTGGCCTGTCCAGATCATGGTCCTGGCCTACCGCTTCGCACATCCTGTCGAGGCCAACCGAGCGGTGCATTGGCAGGAGGGGCCGGCAAGGCCCCCAGCCGGCAACCGCCCGCCGAACATCGTGCTGATCGTGGCTGACGACCTCGGCATCAACGACATCACGGCCGAGGGCCGGGGCACAGGCGTCGCGAACGGGCTTGTCCCGACACCCAATATCGACGCTATCGCACGCGAAGGTGCGGACTTCACCGTCGCTTACGCCGCCAATGCGACCTGCTCCCCTTCTCGCGCCGCATTGATGACCGGCCGCTATCCTCAGCGTTTCGGCTTTGAGTTCACGGGGGTCCCCGACCAGCTTGCGAAGTACGTCCCGCAATATTCCCCACAGGACCGGCCGTACCCGACGATCTACCATGAAAATCTCCAGAACCAGGTACCGCCGATGGCGAAGATGGGTATGCCCTCGAATGAGCTGACCATCGCCGAAGTGCTGAAGGATCGCGGCTATCACACCATTCACCTCGGCAAATGGCACCTTGGAGATGCACACGGGATGCGGCCAGAGGATCAAGGTTTCGACGAGAGCCTCGGCTTCATGCAGGCGGCGTCCAAATATGAGCCGGACACGACCTCGATCAACGCCAAGCTGCCCGCCGACCCGCTCGATCGCTTTCTATGGCTCGCGCTCTCTGACGGTGTCCAGTTGAACGGCGGTCGGCCATTCCACGTCGCCGAATATATGACTGACTATCTTAGCGATGAAGCCGCTGCGGCGATCAGGGCCAACCGCAACAGGCCCTTCTTCATCTACCTCGCCTTCAATGCCCCCCACACGCCCTTCCAGGCAAAAAAAGCCGACTATGACGCGCTGGGGTCAATCAGGGACCACCGCACGCGCGTTTACGGAGCGATGATCCGAGCGCTCGATCGCGGGGTGGGCACGGTAATGACGGCGCTGAAAGCGCAAGGCGTTGATGGCGACACGATCCTTATATTCACCAACGACAATGGTGGCGCGTGGTACGCGGATCTGCCGGACGTCAACAAACCCTATCGCGGCTGGAAGGGTACCTTCTTCGAAGGCGGCATCCGCGTACCGTTCTTCATTAGCTGGCCGGGCCGGATCTCGCCCGGACAGCGGCTGGCAATGCCGACCGGGCTTATCGACGTCCTGCCCACGCTCGCAGCGGCAGCTGGCGCGCCGCTCCCCGCGGGGCGCCGGATCGATGGCATCAACCTCCTGCCGTTTCTAACACAACGCGCAAAGCCGCACGCTGGACGAACATTGTTCTGGCGCTCGGGCAGCTATGAGGCCGTTCGCGACGGTGACTGGGAGATGCAGGTTTCTCGAAATCCCCGGCGGATTTGGCTGTTCGACCTCGCGACCGACCCGACCGAGCGCACCGACCTTTCAGTACGACGGCCGGACGTAGTAGAGCGCCTCCGCATCGATCTCGCCCGTCACGATCGGGAGCTTGCCAAGCCCCTATGGCCCGCACTCCTGGAGGAGCCGATCCGGATCGATGTTCCTGCCGACGCGCCGTGGAGGCCCGGGCAGGAATATGTCTATTGGCCTAACTAGCGGTCGCCGAACGTCCGCTTTCAAAGCGGGCATCAGGACGCCGCGCCGCTAGCGCGGAGGCACGGAGCGGAAGCGCAATGCGTCGCCGGACACACCGGTCAGCTCTGAGCGAAAGACTTTGCCGTGATGCTCGTCGACCGCGACATTGCCGATCCCGGGGCAGTAGCTTTTCTGCTCGTTGGCGCCCTTCTCGAGCGTGGAGAATTCCTTGGTCACTATGCAATTCGTGAAGGTGCCTGGTGGGAAGGCGTCATCCCGTTTCAGAACGACGGTCACCCCCAGGCCCTTCACCGTCGCCTGGTCCATGGCGACCTCGGGCGCCTGCTCCTGAAAATAGGTGTCACCCGAGCGCGGCTGGGCGAGCATGATGATGCCGGCAACGGCGTTTGCCGGATCCTCGCCGGCGATCCATGAGCCCGAACCGCGATCACAGGTAAAGACCGGGCAGTGGAACGTATCCTCCCCGAAATACCAAACGTTTCCACGTTTATCCTGCGCGTAATAGTCGAGCGTGTCCTCGACGAGCGCCGAGGAGTCGGTCGTGCAGGTATCGCTTTCGTAAGCCGTGTCATGGACGACGCGCGTAGTCACTCCGGCGATGGTCCGCGTATCGCTGGTTACCGCGGTCACGACGACTTCGCAGCCGTCGGGGGTTTCACCCTTGTAGGTGAAGGTCGTCCCCGGCTTGAGCGGGAAGTAGGGATTGTTGATCACGGGCGAGGCCGGGAAGTTCGACGCGCTGAACGGGATCGAGATGGTTCGTGCGTCCGCAGCGGTCGCGAGCAGCGCGGCGACAAACGCTAGCGATGACGCAGAGTTGAGATTGAGCATGATGACCTCCAGTCGCAATGACCTGGACTTCGTGGTCGAGGCTCATGAACGAGGAGCGGTGACCACGACGCGCCGCCATACGCTTTTCAACTGTGCGATGCCATGCGGTTCGGGAACGGAAGGGGGCCAGCGCATCGAGCGTCCGCTTTCGACAAATTGCGGACATTGCGCTTCTCGCCAGTCTGAGGCTGCGGCGCGACAGGACCATGATGGGAAGTCCCACCCAGGGTCGCCTGCTAGGCGACCTTGCGCACCTTTTCGCGCTGCTCTTCCGGGGGACCCCACCGGTTTCGATCGCTCGAAATGTCGAGCGCAGCTTTCGCTAGAATTTCGGCTCTCTTGCGATCGCAGTTGCGCATTTCGGCCCTGCCGCCAGACCAGGGATTGAGCAAGCCGGCGAGCAATTCAGCAAAGGCCCAGAGGCGATCCATGCCGCCAAGATGACACAACATAGACTAATGGTGTGTAAAGATTGGTTTACCTAGATTTTATGATACGCTTGGCCTCGCGTCGCTGGAGCAAAGGATGGCCATGACCGACCGTCAGCAAGGTGAAGATCGCCGTGAGAGTCAGCGTCGCGCCCAAGGAGACCGACGCCAGGCCGGTAGCCGGGATAAAGATCGAAGAAGCGACGATCGCCGAAAGGGAGAGCGTCGCGAGCCCGCTCCCGAGTGACTCAGAATGGGTCGAACGCTCCGCTTTTCCACCCATTGCAGACATAAACGATACGCAGCAAAGTAGCGGACATGGGACCGCCCTTTCCGCTTCGCGGCATTGATCACGTGGTTCTGTTGATCGACGACATGGACCGCGCGACCACGTTCTACACCGACGTGATCGGCTGCACTCTCGATAACGATCTGCCGGAATTCGGCATGCGGCAGCTCAGGGTCGGTGAGGATCTGATCGACCTGGTCGACATTTCGAAAGCCGAAGGCGAATGGGCCCGACCCGAAGTGTCCGGCGGCCGTAATGTTGATCATGTTGCGATCGCCCTGGGGCCGGCAGACGCTTCGGCCGTGCGCCATCATCTGGCCATGCACAGGGTCCCGATTGAAGAGGAAGGCGATAACATCGGCGCGCTTGGTCGCAGTTTGTCGTTCTACGTCCGCGATCCGGCAGGCAACCAGATTGAGCTCAGTTTTCCGCCAGCCGATTGCGGCATCGCCTGAGTCCGCTTTTCACCCAGAGCAGGCGCTAGACTGGCTCCGCGCTCCAATCGGGCGAGCCGCTCCAGGTCAGTTTCCATTTCGCGCTTGGGCGCACGTCTTGCACGACAATCTCCTGGAAGGCGACGAGACAGATCCCTCCTGGATTTCGAACCGAGGGGTAGATCAGTCCGCGAGACCCCACGGCCAGCAGGTCGCTCGCAAGTGCCTGGCCTGCAGGATAGCCTACGCCGACGTCAGTATCGAGATAGTCTGGTTGCGATTCAACGCCACGGACGTCGTGGAAACGGCCTATGAAAGAGGCCTGCAACCCATTGTACAAGGTCTCGTCGCGGTAACGCCGCTCCGGGTCCTTTATGAACCCAAGCTCCCTGGTTTTATGGAAAGCGACTTCCGAAATCGCCGTTTGCTCATCAAATCCGGCGTACCAGGCCCCGTGGTGAAAATCATTGAACCGATTTCCGCCTTCCTTGCGATACGCAAAAGCGGCCTCGACACAGCTGCTGCCCCAATCCTGGAAGTCCGGATTGATTCTCCGCTGCGACAGTCGCTTGCTCGTT
>DASSFK010000255.1:0-5592 GCA_035694565.1 Sphingomicrobium sp. | reverse complement strand
GACCCGCCGCGGTCACTGTTGTGGTTCGGCATTGCGGCAGTGGCCGCTTATTGGTTGCAGATCCTCGACGACAGGCTGATCACGACCGCCTCCGGCTACGTGGCGGGCCGGGCCCCGCACATGACTCTGGCGACCATTCCGTTCGCGCTTTCGGTCTTCCTGTTCGGGCGCTCGCTGCCAGCCACGCCCCTCGTCCAATGGCTGGCGGCGCGGAAGCGTTATCTCATCGTCATCTATTGCGTGCATTCGATGATCCTCACCTGCTTCGATTTCGTCCCGCACGGACGAGGAATGGCGATGCTGTTCGCGACAACGATCGCGGCCTACGCCCTGTCGCTGCTGGTCGCCGTGATGCTGTCGGTGGGACACCGGCAATTGCGTGAATTGGCGAAGCCCAAGCGGCGGCTCGCGGTCGCCAATCCGGGCCAGGGGTGACGTGAGGCGGGCGCGAAGCTAGAGCGCGCCGCATGACCAAGCGCACCGGCGGCCGGATTCTCGTCGACCAACTCAGGATCCAGGGATGCGACCGACTCTTCACCGTCCCCGGCGAGAGTTTCCTCGCCGTGCTCGACGCGCTTCACGACACGCCTCAGATCGACACGATCGTCTGCCGTCAGGAAGGCGGCGTTTCCTACATGGCCGATGCGGACGGCAAGATGACCGGCCGGCCCGGGATCGCCTTCGTCACCCGCGGTCCGGGGGCGACCAATGCGACCGCGGGCGTCCATGTCGCTTTCCAGGACTCCACCCCGATGATCCTGTTCATCGGAGACGTCGCTCGCGGGGATCGCGACCGCGAAGGCTTCCAGGAAATCGACTTTCCCGCCTTCTTCGGACCGATCGCGAAATGGGCTGCGCGGATCGAGGATGCTCGCCGCATTCCCGAATATGTCTATCGCGCCTACCGCGTCGCGACCGCGGGCCGGCCGGGGCCGGTGGTCCTCGCCTTGCCCGAAGACATGCTCAGGGACGAAGTAGAGGCGCTGGACCGACCGCGCGTTCCACCGGTGGCCGAGGAACCCGATCCGGGAGCAATCCAGGCCTTGTTCGAGCTGCTTAAGGAAGCGGCTTCACCGATCGCGATTGTCGGCGGCGCCGACTGGAGCCCGCGCGCTGCTCACCACTTCGGCAATTTCGCCTTCCGCTACGGCATTCCTGTTGCGGCGGCATTCCGCCGCCAGGACGCAATCGACAACAAGTGCGGGGTCTACGCCGGCCAGCTCGGCTACGGGCCCAACCCAAAGCTCCAGCAACGCATCCGCGAGGCAGACGTGATCCTTGCGGTTGGCGCTCGCCTTGGAGAGTCGACCACCGACGGCTACACGCTCGTCACTCCGGACCACCCCGGCCAGACTCTCGTTCACGTCCATCCCGATCCCAATGAACTCGGTCACGTCTACCATGCCGATCTGCCGATCTGCGCCGATATGGGCGAGTTCGCGGAGATGCTCGACGAGTGGATCGACCCGGAGCTCGTGCGTTTCTCCTGTGGCGAGCAGGCGCATTCAGAATGGCTCGAATGGTCGGAGCCGAAGGCGCGCGAGGGCGTCGCGCTCGACCTCGGGCCGTGCGTCGCGGCAATGCGGGAGAAGCTTCCAGAGAATACGATCATCTGCAACGGCGCCGGCAATTTCTCCGGCTGGTGGCATCGCTACTGGCGCTACGGCTGCATGCCGACGCAGCTTGCTCCGACGTCGGGAACGATGGGCTATGGTCTACCTGCGGCGGTCGCCGGGGCGCTTCGTTTCAAGGACCGCCCGGTCGTATGCGTCGCGGGCGACGGCGACTTCCTGATGAACGGCCAGGAGCTGGCAACCGCGGCCCAGTACGGCGCCGACCTTCTCGTGATCATCGTCGACAATGGGTTCTACGGCACGATCCGGATGCACCAGGAGCGCGAGTATCCCAGGCGGGTCTCGGCGACACAGCTCAACAATCCGGATTTCGCGGCGCTCGCCCGGGCGTTTGGCGGCACCGGTGAAGCGGTCGAAAAGACAGCGGATTTCGCGCCAGCGCTCGATCGCGCGCTCGGCCAGAAGGGCATTCGCCTGATCCACTGCAAGACGGATGTCGAGCAGATCACCAACGCGACCACGATTTCGAAAATTCGGGAGAAAGCGAAGGCCTGATTGGCTGAGGACGACAGCGTTCGAATCGAGGAGGAACCCGCGAGGAGCAGGGCCGCGCAGCAGTGCCTCAAGCGTTACTACGAGGAGTTGAACCAGCGCTTCGAAGCCGGCTTCGATCCTCGCAAGAGCGTCCTTGAATCGCTCGATGAATTCTCGCCTCCCCAAGGCATCTTTCTCGTCATTCGGGTGGATGGCGAACCGGTCGGTTGCGGGGGCCTCACTCCGCTTGGGAAGGCCGCTTATTTGAAGCGAATGTGGATCGCTCCCAATGTTCGTGGCCGGGGACTGGCGAAGCGCTTGCTGAGCGCGCTCGAGAATAAGGCCCGCGAGCTCGGCTATCGCATCGTGCGTCTGGAAACGAACAGGGCGCTGGGCGAAGCGCAGCGGCTCTACCGCTCATCAGGCTACATCGAGGTCGAACCCTTCAACGCCGAACATTACGCTCATCACTGGTTCGAAAAGCGGCTGGACTAAGCCCTTTCGTCGGGCTTGCGCCAAAACAGCTGGTCGCTCAGCTCGGCCGCGCCCTTCTTCTGTGGTTCGGTCGTCTCCGGCTTCGGTGGACGCTTCCGATCCTCCGGCGCAATCCGCTCGATCACTCCACCAAGCTCATCCTCAAAACTGCCAGGCGACTTCCGCCGGCCCTGCGGCATGACGACCTCCGCTACGCTCTCTTTCGGCACAAAGGGTCAACGGTCGAACGGTCGTTTGGATGCGCGCTTTCACAGTCCAAATGGATCGGTTTCGTCTTCCCCCGGTCTCCTCTCACCCCGGCGGCGCGGCGCGTAGGCCCGACCTCGGCGTCAATTGTCACGCCATCCCTCCTCTCCGATAAGAGGAACGAACCGGACCCCGCCGAGGTCCGATTGCTGAAGGCTTCCGTCCTCCCGGCGCGTTGCCTTGACGAGGTGCTGGATGCCGTGAGGGCTTCCAACCGGCATGACGAGGCAACCGCCGGGCGCGAGCTGGTCGACCAAGGGCTGCGGGATGTGGCTGCCGCTTGCCGCGGCGAGGATGGCGTCGAACGGAGCCTCGGCCGGACAGCCCCGCGTCCCGTCGCCCTCGATGATCGTCACATTGTCAAAGCCGAGCCGCTGAAGCCGTTCGCGAGCGACCTCGACGAGGTCGTGTTGCCGCTCGATCCCGACGACCTGCCGCGCTATCCGGCTCATGATCGCCGCTGCGTATCCTGAACCTGCGCCGATCTCGAGGACCTTGTCGCCGGGCTCGAGGCCGGCCGCAGCGATCATCAGAGCGACGATGTACGGCTGGGAGATGGTCTGTCCGGCCCCGATCGGAAGCGGATGATCATCGTACGCCCACTTGCGCTGGTCGTCGTCGACAAAGGCCTCGCGAGGGACGAAGAGGAATGCGTCAAGAATGGCTGGATCGGTGATCCCGCGGGATTCGATCTGCCGCCGGACCATACGCTCGCGAAGGCATGCGAAATCGGGCATAGGCCGCTCCACCCGAAAAACTGACGGAAGGCTGGGGCGTTCCGATGGCTCAAAACGACATCCTGTTCACCGGATCAATCCCCGCGAACTACGACCGGTACATGGTCCCCCTCTTGTTCCGCCCCTATGCCGGGCAGGTCGCTAAGAGAGCCGCTGCGTTGAAGCCGAAGCGAGTCCTGGAAACTGCGGCCGGAACAGGTGTCGTCACGCAAGCGCTTTGTCAGGCGCTGCCGGAAGCGGAAATTGTCGCGACCGATCTCAATGCTCCGATGCTCGAAGAAGCCGAGCAGAGAGTTGGCGCGGGAAGAGCCCACTTTCGGCAGGCGGACGCGCTTGCCCTGCCATTCGGGGACGGTGCCTTCGACCTGGTCGTCTGCCAGTTCGGAGTGATGTTCTTCCCCGACAAGGTCGCCGGCAATTCGGAAGCGCACCGCGTTCTTCGCGACGGGGGAAGCTACATGCTGGTGATCTGGAACAGGGTCGACGAAAACCTCGCGACCAAGGTCGTCGGTTCAGCAGTGGCCGACCTGTTCCCGCCCGACGATCGCTCGGCTTTCTACGAACGAGTGCCGTTCCGCTATTTCGAAAGGGACGTCATCCGTCGGGACCTGGAAGCGGCGGGGTTTGCGAAAATTGAGATCGAAACCGTCGATCTTCGAAGTCGCGCCGAATCCGCCCATGACGCGGCAATGGGCCTCGTTCAGAGCACTCCGATGCGGAACGAGCTGGAGCAACGCGGCCCTGGAACGCTCGAGCGGGCGACCAGGGCCGCAACCGAGGCCCTAAGGCAGTTCGAGGGTCCGGACGGGTTCGACGCGCCGATGTCGGCGCACATCGTGACCGCGACTAAATGAGGCCCGCCAGCGGGCTGCTGGGATCGGCGTAGCGACGCTTCTGCATCCGGCCCGAGAGGTAGGCGAGCCGGCCGGCCTCGACCGCAGCCTTCATTGCGCGAGCCATCATGACCGGGTCCTTGGCTTCGGCGATGGCCGTGTTCATCAGCACGCCGTCGCAGCCGAGCTCCATCGCCTCGGCCGCGTCGCTGGCCGTTCCGACGCCCGCATCGACGAGAACCGGGACGCCGGCACCTTCGACGATCAGTCGAATGGTCACGCGGTTCTGGATTCCGAGCCCCGAGCCGATCGGGGCGCCCAAAGGCATGATCGCCACCGCACCAGCTTCTTCAAGCTGCTTCGCGGCGATCGGATCGTCGACGCAGTAGACCATTGGAAGAAAGCCCTCCTTCACGAGGACTTCGGTCGCGCGCAGCGTCTCTCGCATGTCGGGATAGAGCGTTTTCGCTTCTCCGAGCACCTCGAGTTTCACAAGGTTCCAGCCGCCCGCCTCGCGCGCCAGCCGCAACGTGCGAATGGCATCGTCGGCGGTGAAGCAGCCCGCCGTGTTCGGCAAATAGGTGATCTTCTTGGGGTCGATGAAGTCGGTCAGCATCGGCTCGTTGGGGTTTGAGACGTTCACTCGCCGAACCGCGACCGTGACGATCTGCGCACCGGAAGCCTCGACCGCGGCCGCATTCTCTTCGAGGCTCTTATACTTTCCCGTGCCGACGATGAGGCGCGACGTGAAGCTGCGGCCGGCGACCGTCCAGCTGTCCGCTTTCACGGGATTTTCGACGTTCATCACCCGCCTCCCACGAAGCGTACGATTTCGAACTCGTCGCCATCCTCGACGGGAACATCGCGGAGCGTGGAACGGGGAACGACCTCGAGGTTGCGCTCGACCGCGACGCGCACCGGATCGAACCCAAGCTCGCTGACGAGCTCGGCGATGCTGATGCCTTCGTTCACCCGGCGATGCTCGCCATTGATGCGGACCTGGACTGTGTGATCGATCGTCATGAACGTGGGGCAGATAGGAACGTCCGTGCTTCCACGCAATTGTATAGAGCGCCGCTTTGACTGGACGCCGCCGCTCGAAGCGGTAAGACGCGGCGCCAAGAACCCGTGTGGGTAGGATTTAGGGGATTCGAACATGGCCGAGACCGGCAA
>DASSFK010000254.1:0-2846 GCA_035694565.1 Sphingomicrobium sp. | reverse complement strand
CGGACGGCTGAACGTCCGGATCATGAGCTACGCCTTTGACGTACAGAACATGCGTGCCGTCGTTCCGAACGGCCCGACGCCCTGGATGTTCGACGACCGGCTTCGGATGGGCGGGATCAAGCTCTATGCCGACGGAGCGCTCGGCTCGCGCGGCGCCTGGCTGAAACAGCCCTACGCAGACAAGCCCGACACTCGGGGACTCCAGTTTCTGAAAGATTCCGAGCTCCTCGCCAAGGCGGACGAGGCCGCAAGTCACGGCCTGCAGGTCGCGGTTCACGCGATCGGCGATGCTGCCAACGCGCAGGTGATCTCGGCCTACGAGCAATTGTCGAGGACATACGGCCGGGAGCGGCGCTGGCGGATCGAGCATTTCCAGATCGTCGATCCGGCCGACATCCCGCGCCTCGCTCCGGCAGGGATCATCGCGTCGATGCAGCCGACCCATCAGACGAGCGACCGGCTGATGGCCGGGAAAAGGCTCGGACCCGACCGCCTGAAGGGCGCCTACGCCTGGCAGTCGGTGATCCGATCGGGCGCCCGGATCGCGTTCGGATCCGACTATCCGGTCGAGTCCCCGAACCCCTTCCCCGGTTTGTCGGCGGCGGTGAGCCGCCAGGACATGAACGGCCAGCCGCCGGGCGGCTGGATTCCGGAGGAACGAGTGAGCTTCGAGCAGGCGCTGTCGGGCTTCACCCGCGATGCCGCCTACACCGGCTTCGCCGAGCAGAAGTTCGGAGCCCTCGAGCCCGGAAAATGGGCCGACTTCATCCTTGTCGACACGGATATCGCCGCCGCCGACCAGCAGGAACTGGCGCGGACCCAGGTGCTTCAGACCTGGGTTGCGGGGAAGAAGGTATGGGAGCGGGCTAGCGGGACTGCTGAGCTCGGGAAATGAGCATCGACGGCGTCAGGATCTGGGGAAGCTCCTCGGGCTCCCTCCCCGGTTCGTACCAGAGGTAGAGCGGAACGCCCGCCCGGCCGCGGCCTTCGAGGAAGCGGGTGATCGCCGGGTCGCCCTTGGTCCAGTCGCCGACGAGCACGACCGCGCCGGCCTTCTCGAACGCCTTGCGGACTTCATCGCGGTTGATCGCGGCCGCCTCGTTCGCCTTGCACGTCAGGCACCAATCGGCGGTGAAATAGACGAAGACCGGGTGGGCGAGGGCGAGCTCGTCCTGCACCCGAACCTCGCTCCACGCATCCCGGCCGGAAGCGGCCTGCGTAACGGCGAGGGGGGGCCTTGGCATGAAGGCGATCGCGATCCCGGCGACCACGATCGCCGCGAGGGTCGCAAGATAGCCGGTCTGCTTGCTCTGGCGCTGCAGAATGCCCGCTCCGTAGAGACTGAGCGAAATGAGGGCCGCGGAGGCCAGGCCGATCTCCAGCGCCTTCGGCCCGCCGAGCCTCCACAGGAGCCAGAAGCAGCCAAGAACGGTCAGCGCCATCGGGATCGCGAGGATCCGCTGGAGGGTGACCATCCACGCGCCCGGCCTGGGCAGAAGCCGGCGAAGCCGGGGAACGAAGGCGATGAGCAGGAACGGCAGCCCGAGGCCAAGGCCGAGCGCCGCGAACACGGCGACCGAACCGGCCGCCGGCAGAAGAAGCGCCGCGCCCAGGGCCGCGCCGAGGAACGGGCCGGCGCAGGGCGTCGCGACGAATGCCGCAAGGGCACCCACTCCAAAGCTGCCCGACGGCAGGCCTTCCGTGAGCATCGCCGGGACTTCGAAGACCCTCAACAGGTTGAGCGTGATGGCCGTCGTCAAAAGCAGGAGCACGAGGATCGTCCGGGGGTCCTGCAGCTGGAACGCCCAGCCGGCCTCGGATCCCGCCGAGCGGACCGCGAGCAGGGCAATTCCAAGAGCGCCGGTCCCGACGATTGCTCCGGCCGCATAGCCGAGCGCGTCGCGCCTCGCCTCGCGCTCGTCGCCTCCGGCCTTGGCGAGGTGAACGGCCTTGAGCGCCAGGATCGGAAACACGCAGGGCATCAGGTTGAGCAAAAGTCCGCCGAGGATCGCGCCGAGGACCGCCCACAGCACGGCTTTCGCGCTGGTGTCGCCGATTGCCTGTCCGCCCCTCGGGACCTTGCCGCGAACCGCCCTGAACTCCAGTCCGGTTCCGTCCCCGAGAGCGACCACGCCGGCAAATTGGGCGGGCTCTCCCGAGCGTCGCGGCAGGTCCGCGATCAACAGGTCGCCGGCCCGCCGGAAGCGCTGCTCGCCGGCATAGTCGACCGGGCCGTCGACCGACGGGAACAGGTACGGCTTTTGAACCTCGACGCTTCGGGGAAGGGGGATGGCGACGCGAAGCTTGTGCCTGGAAAGCTCGAACCTCGCAGGCGTGGCGAGCGGGCGCGGAAGTAGCCTTCGCCATTCGTCGAACTGCGCCTGGTAATCGGGCTGGTCGATCCCGACCGCCACTTCGGCCGCGAATTCACCCTGTTCGGGAACGCAAATCTTGTCGGTGCAGGCGAGCCAGCGGGCGCTCGCCCGGATCGGCACCATTCCGGTCTTCACGCCGTTCGGCACCTTCAGCCGCGCGAGGACCGCATAATCCTTCTCGTAGACGTAGTTCATGATCCCGGCGACGGTCAGCCGGGTCGGCACCGGGTAGCGGAGCGGCCCGACCGAATAGCCAGGAGGCAATTGCCACTTCACGTCCATCGGAAGGCCGGCATCGCCCGGATTGAGCCAATAGCCGTGCCAGCCCGGCTGGGTTTTCATCTGGATCGCGAGCTCGACCTCGCCGCCGGGAGCAACCGGCCCTTCGGCCACCAGCTGCGGCTCGATTCCGCGCGCCTGCGCAAGCGCCGGCACGATCAGGAACGCGACGAGAATCAGCAGACGCCGAAG
>DASSFK010000253.1:0-3617 GCA_035694565.1 Sphingomicrobium sp. | reverse complement strand
CGAGCGATCACGGGGCTTTCCGCCTTCTAGCCGGAGCTGCCGTAAATCCGTATGTTCGCCCCTCGAAGCTACAGGGGGCAATCACATGGGCATTGTGGGCTGGGTCGTTGTTGCGGCCATCGTGCTGCTGCTGGTGCTCGTCATCAGCATCTACAACCGGCTGGTCCGGCTGCGGGCGCTTGTGAAAGAGGCGTTCAGCGGAATCACCGTCCAGCTTCGCCGGCGAGCCGATCTAATCCCCAACCTCGTTGAAACGGTTCAGGGTTATGCGACCCATGAGCGCGAGGTTTTCGAAGAGGTCACCGAGGCCCGAGCCGCGACCGTGAAGGCGGGAAGCGTCGAAGCGACTGCCCAGGCCGATGCCCAAATGACGGGCATCCTTGGGCGACTGTTCGCGGTTGCTGAGGCCTATCCGGAGCTCAAGGCCAACACGAACTTCCTTCAGCTGCAGGATCAGCTGGCGAACATCGAAGGCGAGCTTCAGGGCGCGCGGCGCTATTACAACGCGACCGTCCGCGATCTGAACTCGACGATTCAGAGTTTTCCGCCGGTTCTGATCGCCCGGTCGATGGGCTTCACGGAAGAGCCGTTTTACCAGGATGAGGATCCTGCGATCCAAAGCGCACCGAAAGTATCGTTCCAGCGCCCGGGCGCCTAGCAATGCATCGCTTCTGGCGGGTTCTCCCCGCACTTCTGCTCCTGGCGTCGGAACCAGCCAGCGCGGAAGAGCGCATTCTGCGCTTCATCAGCGATGTCCAGATCCGGAAGGATTCGTCGCTCGAGGTCACGGAAACAATCGACGTTCATGCCGAGCAGAAAGCGATCAACCACGGCATATTCCGCGACTTTCCCACCCGTTACCGCGGGCCACATGGTTCCCAGTACCGCGTCGGCTTCACGTTCCGGGGCGCAACGCTTGACGGAGAGCCCGTCCCCGCCTCGACCGAGCACATCTCGAATGGCGTCAGGATTAGAATCGGCGATGCCGACACATTGGTTGGCATCGGCGACCACCGTTACGCGATCCGATACCAGACCACCCGTCAGGTCGGCCGCTTCAGGGATTTCGACGAACTCTACTGGAATGCCACCGGCAATGGCTGGGTGTTCCCCATCGACCTGGCCGAAGCGCGCATAAGGCTGCCCTCCTCCAGTCCGTTCGGCCAGCGCTCGACCTACACGGGCGTGCAGGGATCGACTGCGTCCAACGCCCGAGTGATCGAGGAGAAACCTGGCGACATCACCTTTCAAACGACCGGCCCGCTCGGCCCCTACGAGGGACTGACCGTGGCGGTCGCCTTTCCGAAAGGCGTGGTTGCAGCTCCGAGCGAGACCGATCGCACCAAATGGATAATCGCCGACTATGGTCCGCCGATTGTTGGCATCTTCGCACTGCTCGGCCTTGGAATATTCTATTTCTTCGCCTGGGCCCGGGCGGGCCGAAACCCTCGCGCAGGCACAATCGTGCCGCTCTTCTCGCCATCTGCTGACCTGACACCGGCGGGCATGCGCTACATCCTGAAGATGGGCTCCGACGATCGTGCCTTCGCTGCTGCGCTCGTGGACATGGGTGTTCGAGGACATATCCGTCTGAACGAGGAGGATGGCGGGTTCTTCTCGCGCGACAAGACGCGGCTCGAACGGCTGGCGGGATCCGCCCCGCTCCCACCAGAAGAAGAGGCCGCCCTTCGCGAACTCGCAATGACGGGCGAGCAAATCATGTTGGAGCAGAAGAACCATGAGAAATTCTCTGCTGCAAAGAAGGGTTTGGACGACGTTTTGAAGGCGGCTTACGAAGGCGTCATGTTCAACCGCAACTGGGGTTGGGCGGCTGCGGGTGTGATCCTGTTCGCCGTCGCCTTCTGGCTTGTGGCCGCAGCCGTCGTCGCAGCCACCGACGGCACTGCAATATGGCAGATCCTGGTTACACTCGGAGCGTCCATTGTCGCGGCGCTTCTGGCACTGATGATCCACGGCTCCTCCACGGTCGGGAAATGCCTGCTGACCCTCGGAATGTTCGTCGCAGGCGCTGCGGCTCTTGCGACCGGCGGGCCCATTATCATCGAGGCGCTCAACACGGGCTGGTGGCTGCCGATCCTGCTCCCGCTGCTCGCGCTGCCGCTGGTGATCTCTTCGTTCTTTTGGATCGCCGCACCGACCAGGGACGGTCGGCGTGTTCTCAACGAGATTGCCGGATTCAAGCAGTATCTATCGATCACCGAGCGCGAGCGGCTAGACCGGATGAATCCACCGGAGGACACGCCCGAGCTGTTTGAGCGCTTCCTGCCGTATGCAATCGCTTTGGGCGTCGAGAACCGATGGGCGGACCGCTTCTCGGGCATTCTCGCTGCCGCAGCAGCTCAGGGCCGGCAGGGTTTTGCCTGGTACTCGGGTTCGAACAGTCCGTGGAGCAACCCGGGCCGCTTTGCCGATTCGGTCGGTTCGACCCTCGCCAGCGCCGTCAGCTCTGCATCGACTGCGCCGGGATCGAGCAGCGGCTCGGGTGGCGGCGGATCGTCAGGCGGTGGCGGTGGAGGAGGCGGAGGCGGGGGCTGGTAAGTTACGCCGGACGAAGCCAAATCGTCTGGGGCTTGTCTCGATAGGTTCCGTCCGACTGGCGAACGAAGCCTAGCTTGGACGCAAGCTTCATCGAAGGATCATTACCGGGCGAAATGAGCGCCCAGATCGGCTGTCTTCCGAATTCCTGGTCGAACCAGGAGAGAATGGCCCCGCAGGCTTCAGCGGCATAGCCTTTGCCGTGAGCGACGGGGGCCAGGATCCAGCCCATTTCGGCCTGCCCCTCGATCGAAGGCTCGGATCCTCGAAGAAAGTCGAAGAAACCGATATGGCCAATGGCCGGGCCGCCGTTTCGTTCGGCAACGGCCCACATGCCGATGCCGGTCAGCTTCCACAGTCCGGCGCCGGCAAGCATCCGGCGCCACGTATCCTCCACACCGCTCGGGCCGCCAACATGCTGGCTCGCGTTCTCATCGGCGAAGAAGCTCAGGAAATAGTCGAGGTCTCGCAACTCGAGGTCGCGCAACAGCAACCGCCCCGTTTCTATCCGGGGAGCGGACGGAAACCGGTGCGCTGGGTCGTGAAACGGAAGCAGCTGGACTGTGCCTGCTTATTTCTTGCCGAGCGTGAGGCCGCCGAAACGCTTGTTGAAGCGGGCTACCTGGCCGCCGGCGTCCAGCATGCGCTGCGTGCCGCCGGTCCACGCCGGGTGCGACGTTGGATCGATCTCGAGGTGCAGCGTGTCGCCTTCCTTGCCCCAGGTCGAGCGGGTCTGGAAAGTCGTGCCATCCGTCATCTGGACGGTAATAGTGTGGTAGTCGGGATGGGTACCGGATTTCATCGTCAGTTCCTTGAAATGGCGCTGGTTTCCAACCAGCTGCCGGGAGCGTCGCGGGCACTTAAGCGACGGAGGGCCGATTGACAAGTCTGAGCGGCTGCTCCTAGTCCCGCGCCCGGATCAAGGTCCGGCGGTTACGGCCGCCGGCCAAGAAGGAAGCCGGTTCGAAGCCGGCGCTGTGCCCGCAACTGTATCCACCCATGGGTGGAAGTCAGACACTTGCCTTGGTCCGTCGTCCGTTTCTCCGGCCGGGACCAGCCGT
>DASSFK010000252.1:0-2422 GCA_035694565.1 Sphingomicrobium sp. | reverse complement strand
ATCGCGCTCGTGCTGCAGGCGCTCGCAAATCGGGGCGACCGAGTGCTTGTCCCGCACGATTGCTACGGCGGCAGCTGGCGCCTGTTCAAAGCGCTCGCCGGCAAGGGCGCGTTCGAGCTGGAGGTCGTCGACTTCACTGATTCCGACGCGTTGAGTGACGCCTTGACCCGGAAGCCCGCGCTCGTCTGGCTGGAAACGCCGTCCAATCCGCTCCTCCGCATCACGGATATCCGCAACGTCGCGACGGCCGCGAAGGCCGTCGGCGCACTCGTCGTCGCCGACAACACCTTTCTTTCGCCAGCGCTGCAGCGCCCGATCGAACATGGCGCCGACATCGTCGTCCACTCGACGACCAAGTTCATCAATGGCCACAGCGATGTCGTCGGCGGGGCAGTCGTCGCGGCCGACCCCGTCGTTCTCGAGCAGCTTCGTTGGTGGGGCAACGCGCTCGGTCTCGTCGGCGCCCCGTTCGACTCCTTCCTGACGCTCCGCGGTCTTCGGACGCTCGATGCGCGTCTTCGCGTCCATCAGGAAAATACGGCGCGGGTTGCGGAAATCCTACGCCAGCACCGCGCCGTCTCGAATCTCCATTATCCGGGCTTCGAGGATCACCCGGGCCACGCCGTCGCGCGCAACCAACAGGACGGGTTCGGCGCTCTTGTTTCATTCGAGCTCGAGGGCGGAGAGGGCGCCGTCCGCAGCTTCGTCGATGGCCTGGAATACTTCTGCCTGGCCGAATCCCTCGGCGGCGTGGAAAGCCTCGTCGCCCATCCCTCGACCATGACTCACGCCGCGATGGATGATGAAGCAAAGCAACTCGCGGGGATCACCCCGGGCCTCCTCCGCCTCTCGGTCGGGATCGAACATGCCGACGACCTCGTCGCCGATCTGATCGCCGCGCTCGACCGCGCCTCGCCCAATGTCCTCAAGGAAGCATGTTGATGTTTGCCGAAGCCATTCGCGTCGACGGCGAATACGCCGCCTACCCGCAACCCGCGAAGGTCGCGCTCCTCGGCAGCGGAACCGTCGGGCTCGCCGTCCTGCAGCGCCTGAGCGAATGGCGCGGCACGCCGTTCGGACGCCGGCTCAACCTCGTTTTTGCAGCCAATACCCGTCTGGTGCTGCACGACCCCGACGGTCTCGATCCGGATCGCTGTGCAGCGGACCTCCCCAATGCGCCCAGGTCAGCGCGGCGCACTCGATCCGCCGAGGTTCTCGCGGCTCTCGGGGACCGCGGCATCCGCATATTGATCGATGCGACGGCGGACGCGGAGGTGGCGGCCAACCACCCGGCCCTGCTCGATGCCGGCATCCACGTCGCCACCGCGTGCAAGCTCGCAGGCGGCACATCCCTGTCCCTGTGGCGCGACATACGGGACGCGTGCGAGCGCCGCGGCTCAGGCTTCGGCGACCGCGCGACCGTCGGGGCCGGTCTGCCCCTCCTGAGGAGCCTTCGTGAACTGCAGGACGGCGGTGACCGCATCCACGCGATCGCGGGCGTGATGTCGGGTTCGCTCGCCTGGCTGTTCAACCGCTTCGACGGCAGCCGACCCTTCTCCGCGCTGGTCCGAGAGGCGCAAGCAAGAGGCTATACCGAACCCGACCCACGCGAGGATCTGTCCGGCGAGGACGTTCGCCGGAAAATCCTGATCCTCGCGCGCACGGCCGGATTCCCGCTCGAGAGCGACTGCGTCGATGTCGCCTCGCTCGTACCGCCTCAACTTGCCCGGCTCGCAGCCGCAGAGGCGATGGAGAAGCTCGAACTTCTCGACGCGCCTCTTCAGGCCAAGCTGGAAGCCGCGCATCGGCAAGGCGGAAGCCTTCGCTTTGTCGCAAGGCTGGAGGACGGCTGCGCCCGGGTGGGTCTCGAAATCCTCAACTCCGATGATCCGCTCGCAGGCGGACGCGGCACCGACAATTGCGTTGCGATCTGGTCGGACCGTTACGGGCAGCAGCCTCTGATCATCCAGGGCCCCGGAGCAGGCGCGCACGTCACCGCGGCCGCCCTCCTCGACGATGCTCTGAAACTAAACGCTTGGGCCGGCGCGCGCTCGGCATTGCGGACATTCCCGGTCCGCAATTACAAAGCGCCATGAGCGTTCACGGAAGCTGCCACTGCGGCAAGGTTCAGATAGAGCTTCCGAGCCGGCCTGAATGGGTTGCCGACTGCAATTGCTCTCTCTGTCGCCGGCTCGCGTGGCGAGTAGCCTATTACCCGCCGGACGAGGTGCGGATTACCGGCGAGACGACAGCTTATGTCTGGGGCGATCGGATGATCGGCATTCACCATTGCCCGATCTGCGGCTGCGGAACCCATTGGGAAACTCTTGGGCAAGACTTCGGCAAAATGGGCGTCAATGCCCGCTTGCTTGACGGTTTCGATGAAGGCGCCGTCGAGGTCAGGAAGTTCGACAATGCGGGC